>JAWBOZ010000001.1:0-14022 GCA_038825625.1 Methanomethylicia archaeon
TATTAAAATAACGATTCTTGTTGTGCCGAAAATTGGTGATTCGATGGAGAAAATAAGGGAGCTAGCATCATGGATAAAAGATAATGTGGGTGAGGACACACCGTTTCATCTCTTAAGGTTCCACCCGGATTACAAATTGACCAGCATACCGTCAACCGAGATTAAAACCCTAGAAAAAGCCTATGAAAGCGCAAGGGAAGCGGGCTTAAACTATGTTTACTTAGGCAACGTTCCTGGACATAAATATGAGGACACCTACTGCCCGAACTGTCAAGAGTTGCTTATAAAAAGATATGGTTTTGAGGTTATGAGATGTCTTGTTTCAGCACAATCGCCTGCCGCATAAATACTCGCCTTTGACGTTTCTTGGAACATATTAGTTTTTATGCCCATAGTTCCAATATTCAATCCGATATTTTTAGCTAAGTTTACATTAGCTTTAACTCCAGTAGCTATTAAAACAGCGTCACAAGGGATATTTTCTCCATCTATTGAAACGCCTTCAACAACACTTGAACCATAAATTTCTTCAATTTTTTTACCAACGATTAATTTTATATTAGAGTTAATTATTCTCTCTTGAACAATCTTAGCCATATCCTCATCTAAAATGTTTGGCAATATTCTTGGCATTAATTCCACAATGGTTATTGAGAGCCCCCTTTTGTAAAATGCTTCAGCACATTCAAGACCTATAGCGCCTGCACCAACTATAACAATATGTTTAAGATTGCTTATGGAGTTGATAATTTTTAATCCATCGTCAATATTTCTTAAGGTGAAAACATTGTTTAAATTGACACCACTTATTGGAGGTATTAAAACTCTTGATCCTGTAGCAAAAATAATGGAATCAAAATGTAATTGTTTGGATTCCTTGCCATTTTCTATATACAAGGTATCCCCAATGATATCTACGGCCCTAAAACCAAGTAATAAATTAATATTGGATCTAGCTAAAGTATGCCTTGAAATAACAAATAAATCATCAAAACTTTTTATTTCTCCACTAAGTACAAATGGTAAGCCGCAGCGAGAATAAGTTAGATATTTTTCTTCAGAAATTACTGTAACATTTGCACTCGGATCTTGAGATCTTGCGGATAGAGCGGCTCTAAGTCCTGCTGTACCAAAGCCAATAATAGCAATATTTTTCATGAACTACACCGAATAATGATAATTTAATATGTTTAAATTTATTACCATTTAAGTATTATATACAAACTGTATTAATGTTTAAAAGGATGAATACAAAGATGAGCTATGAAAAACCGATTTGTGGAATTGTTGGGAAACCCAACACTGGAAAAACAACATTTTTTTCAGCAGCAACATTAGTGCCAGCAAAAATAGGTCCCTATCCATTTACAACAATAGAACCTAATTTAGGCATCGCATATTTGAGAGTAAAATGTGCTTGTAAAGAATTTAACGTAAAAGATAATCCTAAAAATTCCTTTTGCATAGAAGGATATAGATTCATACCATTTCAACTAATAGATGTAGCAGGATTAGTGCCGGATGCGTGGAAGGGAAGAGGATTAGGTAATCGATTCCTAGATGAGTTAAGGAAAGCATCAGTATTAATACATGTAATAGATGTCTCTGGTTCAACAGATGAAGAAGGGCGGCCCGTACCTCCAGGAACTCATGATCCATGTAAAGATGTGGAATTTCTAGAAAGGGAAATAGTCATGTGGATAAAACAAATATTAATGAGTGACTGGCAAAAGATTATAAAAAGAAGTGATAGAGAACCAGAAGAAATATTGTCAGAAAGATTAAGTGGGCTTCAAGTTAGAAAAGAGGACGTTAAGATGGCAATCAATAATGTAGGATTAAATGATAAAAGAATAAATGAATGGAAGGAGGAAGATATAATGGCATTTTGTAAAGAGCTTAGAAGAATCAATAAACCAATAATTATTGCTGCAAATAAAATAGATGTAGTAACAGCTGAAGAGTATTTAAGGAAACTTAAGGAAAAATATTCAAATGAAATAATAATTCCATGTAGTGCAGAAGCAGAGCTTGTTCTTAGAAAAGCGTCAGAAAAAGGTTTAATAAAGTATATTCCAGGAGATGAAAAATTTGAGATACTTAAAAAGGATATTACACTTGAACAAAAGAAAGCTTTAAAAATAATTGAAGATAAAGTTTTGGGAAAATGGAGAAGAACTGGTGTTCAAGAAGTTCTTAATATGGCAATAATAAATGTATTAAAGATGGTGGTGGTTTATCCCGTTGAAGATGTAAATAAATTGTCTGACCATAATGGAAATGTTCTTCCAGATGCTTTATTAATAAAGGAAGGGACAAAAGCAAGGGAGCTAGCATACATTATACATCAAGAGCTGGGTGAAACATTTTTATATGCGATTAATGCAAAAAATAAACAAAGAATTGGAGAGAATTCAGTTTTAAGAATGGGAGACGTCATAAAAATAGTTGCTGCAAAAGCCAGAAAATAAAATAGCTAGCTATTTTGTATTTCAATACCTTGATGCTTGTTTAAAATACCATCCAGGTTCCTTTTTAGAACCAAAATATCTAATTCCCTTCTCCCTTAATATAAACTTAAGTTTTTCAGCTTCCCCATCAGAAATCAAATTTTGTTTCGTCATAAAATTGATTATTTCTAATGCTTGGTCCTCCGTATCGCATCTCCTGATAAAATCTATTACGTTTGGTTCATAACCCTTGAATTTTAAAACATTGTTAACATTCTTATTTGTTATGGATAACATTAAAAGCTCATCTTCAAGCTCCTTAGCCAAGTGAGGAAAATACTTTCTGAGAGTATCTTTATCAGTAAACATAGGAGATCCTCAATAAATGAGTTAAAATCAATATGTCATTATTATGTTATTGATACAAATATAATAATCTTTTTGATCTATGAAATATGTTTTATTGCTTTATTATATTCTGTTAGTATTAAAGAACGTTCATAACCTAATTTGATATTATCCCAAGGTAAACTTAAGTTGGGATTAAGAGTTTTTGTAGCATATGATTCTATTGAAAAATTGAACTTTTTCTCCATTTTACGCAAAGTAGAAATCGAATTATCGCCTTCTGCTAATTTAAGTAGTATTGGAGCTATACATCTATCAGAACGAGAAAGAAAAGCTTGTATAAAACTTTCTCTCATGCTGTGAAATACTATTTCAAATCTTCCCTTACCACATAATTTCTCTTTTATTAATTGAACCTTCTCTTCTAAGGACTCGCGAGAAGCCATTCCAAACCATTGAAAAGGTGTATTAGCTTTAGGAACAAAAAATGAAAAAGATATTTTAATACTTTTAGGAGTTTTGAACCCAATATCTATAATCTTATTTGAAAGTTCAACTATTGATTTAATATCATCCATAGTTTCTCCAGGCAATCCTATCATGAAATATAATTTAATTCTTTTAAATCCAAAACTTTTAGCAAGTTTGATAGCCTTCAAGACGTCATGAACTCTAAATCCCTTATTAATCATATCTAGTAATCTGTCAGAAGCTGCTTCAGGAGCAAAGGTAATGGTTTTCTGCCCACTTCTAGCTAAGAGTTTAAGTAATTTTTCATTTATTAAATCCAGTCTCAATGATGAAACAGAAATAGTACATTTATTTGAGTGAAGAAATTCAAGTAGTTCCTCTAAATTTGGGTGCATAGAAGCTGCTGAGCCTATAATCACGACTTTATTGGTTGGTGTATATTTTAAACCATTTTCTAATATTGATTGTAAAGTCTCTAATGACCTAAAACGCATAGGTAAGTAATTATAGCCCTCAAGACAAAATCTGCACCTAAAGGTGCAACCCCTGGAAATTTCTAATAAAAAGGACCTACCTAAGATTGGTGAAAAAAATTGCTTAAAGTTATCTGCGGGGATCACCTGTTTGATTGCGTGATGCGCAGAATTTAAATCATGAACCCAGATCCTTTCCGCAGTTTCATTTATTGAAGGCACATAGATTCCAGGAATTTTAGAAAGACGTTCCAATATTTCTAATTTACTTTTATTTTTATATTCTAAAAGAATATTTAAAAATGAATCTACAATAGGTTCAAACTCTCCCAAAATAATGACGTCAGCAAATAATGCTAATGGTTCAGGATTTGCGGTGATAGCTGGACCTCCTAAACATATTATTGGGTGACTATCATCACGGTTTACTGAAATAGGAGGTATACCAGATTTTAACAGTATTCTAATAAAATTAATGTAATCAAGTTCATATTGCAAAGAAAAGCCAGCAACATCAAAAGCGTTTAATGGCATGTTAGATTCGAGGGATTTAAGTGGAATATTTTCATCTAGAAAAAATCTTTCACATACAACGTCCTTATACATATTTAAAAGTTCATAAATTAAATGTACAGCTAAACAAGACATCCCAATTCTATAAAGATTTGGGTAACATAAAGCAAATTTGATAGACACATTTTTCCAATTCTTCTTTATTATATTGCACTCCTTCAACACCATATCATATAATCCGTGAGAAAATATCATATGCAGCTATATAAAGTTAAACTTAATTTGATAACTACTTTTTAAAAGATTGCTAGGGTAAGGGTCTGAGAATAAGTTTGCTTTTACTTATTTCCACTTTTTTAAGAGGATAAATTTTTTTAGCAGAGTTATATATGTCTGATGCTATTTTACCTAAAACCATCTGTTGAACAAATTCATCAAAATTCAATTCCATACCCTTCGATAATACAATGTCTCTACTAATTTTCCGTATAGCTCTCACCTGAGAAGCTTTTGCCCTATGCTTTGTAATAACTATAACAGAAACCCTAAGAACGTAACCATCCTTTGTAGTAACGTTAAATATGCCATCAATAAGAGTGCTACCTCTGCGTATAAGACTTCTAATATAATCTCTAGAAAGTTCATGACCCTTAAATATAGTTTTACATACTGAATTATCAACTTCAATTATTTCAAAGTATAATTTAATGTGCAAAAATGAAAAATCACCAATTAAATCACTCAATGAAGTTTCAATAACCCTATTATATAATTTAGATTCATCACTAGCTAAAGTTATACCAATCTCAGATGAAGCAAAAGCTGAGGAAGCAAGCACTTTATACTGTTTTTTTAAACGCCACTTATCACGAACTTTTGTTGCCATATTGTTTACACCAACAATCTTCACATAAATTATAAAAACTTATTTATATGTTTGTTGCAAAGATTTTATGCTTTCTAAAGCAATATAAATACTTAAGACTAAATCATCAACAGTATTCAATAATGAACCTAAATTATTGTTGCAATATATAATGATGTTAAGAAGCGAGTCTTCAATAAACGAGGAAATGCGTATATGTGATGGGGTGAAGTAGTTATCTGGAGATATAGATGAAGAAACTGTTTCTAAAAGCTTTTTATCATTAAAACAAATTTTAAAAAAAGCAACATGCATCATTTCTCACCTAGAATTTGCTTGCCTATAGTATCATCAAAGATTTTTAGGAATAAATTTTCAGTTCCTACAGGGATCTCTGCTCCAGCGGCTATGTCATGTCCTCCACCAATGCCACCAACATTTTCCGCAGCAATTTTAGCAGCAATACCCAGATTAATACCTTTACTAGTTAGATCACGATCCATTCTACAAGAAACTTTAAGTTTACCTCTATTTGTTAAAACTAAACCAACTAATGGTGTATTAACTGAGACCATTCTCGATGATACAGCTATGGAAATAAATGGACTTAACAATTTTTCATCAATATTACCTTCAACATTAATAACTTGAATATTTGATAAAAGTTTCACTCTATCCTTATTTATATTAAACCAATTTAAAATTCTGGAGATTTCCTTGCGATAATTATTTGCAATTTCAAAAGCTTTTTGCACAACGGCACCTCTAATACCCATGCATAATGCAACACCATAGCTGGGAAAGCCCATTCTTCCACAAGCATTTAGAATTGATGAAAATTCTCTTGCATCTCTTAAACAAGAATCTTCACTTTCATTATTTAAAATATAGATTGTCCCAATAATATCTTCAGCCGTATTGCTGCTGATCCCATGGTTCAACATATATTTAATTATCTCAATAATAAGTTTTCTCAATTCTTCAGAAGACAAGTTATACGATCTTCTAAATATACCATTTTCATCGATAGGATCAATACCAATACTTTTCAGAAAACTCGTACATGCATTAAAATCACCACTTAAACCAGGAATTAATGGATCTATGGTATACTCTAAACTTTTAACTATCGGTCTGGATTCAAATCCAAAAAGTTTTAATCCAATTTTTATATTTATCAATCCATTTTCAATAGCGTCACCTAAAATCAATTTGTTTAACCCAATAAAACTTCCCTTTTCACCACAATCTTGTCTATCACCAAGTGCACCTATTAGAGCTATCGGAGAAAAAATTACATTTTCATATGAGAATTCCTTAGCTAACAGATATGATAATCCTGAAGAACTTACATCTTTTGAACCATCTATACCAAAAAGGTGAGGGTTAACTTCAAAAATGAGGTTTTCTTCATCAGTATATTGAGGCTGATGATGATCGATAATTATGCATGGAATCTTTAAAAATTTTTTTAATAAGCTTTTTTGACTACTTCCAAAATCTAAGAGGAGGATTATGGAATTATCTTGTGCATCCAAATTGGATAAGGTTTCTTCAGTCAATTGATTTAGAATTCTAAGTTTAAATGGTACATCTAGGTTTTTCAAAATAGAGGCAATTATTCCTCCAGAGGCTAGTCCATCGGCATCTAGATGTGTATATACATTGAAGAAAACTCCATTATTCTTCCATTCTTTAATTCTTTCCACAGCTGTTTTAATAGAGTCTAAGAGAGCTTGTGGCAATGTATCCCAAGAGCTCAACATATCTAAATAAAGTAGATCGAGGAAGCTTAATTATTTAACTGATTTATTATTTTTTGAATCCACTATATTCATATTTCCAATTTAATGGAAGAATGCCACGCGCTCTGTAATACTTGCTGAGCCTCCAAATTTTTGCTTCTGTGAGTTGTAACCCACGTTTACTTGATTTATCTTTAGGGTGTTCTTCTAAATGTTTTTTAATTATCTCTGCTCTCCGAACTAAATTGTTTAAATCTTCAGGTATCTCTGAAATTAGGTTATTTTCTTTTAAAATATCAGTAATAGATTTGCCAGTTATGTTTTTAACTAATGGTATTCCATACTGGTCTCTTAATATGAGTCCAATAATGGATGGAGGATTACCCTTTCTAGCTAAATTGATAACGAGGTTCTCAAGTTCCTCTTGACTATAATTTACCCATTTGGGAGGTTCCATTCTTGCAGGTCTTGTGGAGTGTGATTTACCCTTTTCTTTACCCTTATTCAAGGCATACACCAACACTTTATGAAACATTGTTAATATATTTAAAATTTTTCAAAAACCATTCTCCAAAGGATCTTAAAGCTGCCCCTCTATGACTAATAGCACATTTTTGGTCTAGAGACATCTCAGCAAAAGTTAGTAAGTTATTAATAGGTATGAAGATAGGGTCAAATCCGAATCCCCCTGAACCTCTTGCCTCATATGAAATTTTCCCATAAATACTTCCCATAAATACTTTGCTTATAACTCCATTAGTAAAAGCAACCGCAGATTCAAATAAACAGTCTCTGTTTTCAATCCCTTCCATCAACTTAAGAATGCCATTAATTCCAATAGTATTATAGATATATGATGAAAATGGTCCTGGGAACCCATTTAAAGAATTTATAAACAAACCATCATCTTCAACTATAAGAGGTCTTTTAATGTTGTTAAATGCGTGTCTTGCTGCGTATAAAGCTATGTCAGATAAACAAGAGGACTGTATTTCTAATTTATTAAATTTCATCCATTCTAAAGTTATTTCATAGTTCTTAAGAATATTATGAGCTTCAATAAATTTATTCTTATTATTTGTTATAAATAGTAATGATTTATTTTGTCCTAACTCTCCTTTCAATTACATATCTACCTCTCTTCCTTATATCCTCAACTTTTTTAAAAACAATTTCCCAATTACAAAAACTCGTGGAATAACCATCTCTGAAGTTACTGAAACAATATGATGCTATATCATGATGTGTGCTTTCTAAAGCTCTCAACATTAAGTGAATGTCAACGCCAAATGCTTCAAATTCATGAGACACACCACCCAAACCAAAGTCTATCAAAACCAAATTATTATTAACTAAGAAAACATTTGATGTGGTAAGGTCACCATGATAAAAACCTTTATCATGTAGTTTACCAATAAACATTCCCAAGAGCATAAATATTTCACTTATTTTATCAAGGTTCAACTGGGGAATCATATCTCTTAATAAAATGCCATCAATATATTCCATAATAATAGAATATTCGTTAACATCCACATCAAATACTGTTGGGACAGGTATACCTATCTTTTTAACATTAATTAACAATCTAGCTTCATTTAAGGTTCTAAATACACGTAACTGATTATCCAATCTGAAAATTCTATAAGATTTAGATGTACGAATTTTTCTAATAGCTTTAATTCCAAACCAATTTGTTAAATATAATTCTGCTTCAGCACCCTTACTTATTAGTTTCAATCAGCTCTTCACCCATGGTATTTCAACAACATCTAATCTCCATTTAGGACGAATAAAACTTTCTCTTATGTTTAAGACAATATTATGAGATAATGCTAAAACACCTGTCCATGCTATCATCGCCCCATTATCTCGTGCATAATTTATAGGCACAGACATAAAAGCTACATTGTATTCTTTAGCGATAGACTCAAACATAATTTTCAACCTATTATTGGCAGCTACGCCACCAGTTAATAGGATACTTTTTTTCCTTGTATGAACGAGTGCCCGTGCAGCTACTTCACATATCATGGAAAAAGCTGTTTCTTGTAAACTGTAGCATAGGTCTTCGATTGGATACCCTTCTTTAAACTTCTTTATTGCGGCTGTGAGTAAACCAGAGAAAGAGACGTCTTGTCCCTTAACAACATACGGTAGTTCGATGTAGTTAGAACCTTTTAAGGCTAACTTCTCAATATGAGGCCCGCCTGGGTGAGGTAGTCCTATATATCTAGCGAATACATCAAGGCAATTACCGAGGGATATATCTAGGGTTTCGCCAAAAACTCTATATTTCCCGCTGGAAAAAGCAGAAATTATGGTGTTACCCCCAGATACGTATACGACTAATGGATCATTAAATCCAGATGTTAGTTTGGCTATTTCTATGTGAGCAACGCAATGATTTACTGGTGTTAACGGTTTATTATAATATGAAGCTAAAGCTCTAGCAATAGTTGCGCCAACTCTTAAGCAAGGCCCGAGGCCTGGACCTAAAGAAATAGCGATGCCATCTATGAGATCTATATTTAAGTTGGCATTTTTTAGTGTATTCCTTAATATTGATGGAGCGACCTTTAAGTGGTGATGTGCAGCTTCTCTAGGATGTATACCTCCGGTTTGTGGTATATATTCAGAAAACAAATTTGCTAAAATTTCTCCCTTAGAGTTAGCAATACCGCAACCAAATGTATGAGCAGTGCATTCTATGCCTAAAACTATCATACAGCTCACCAATTAAATGATCAATAGAATGAGGATATTATTTATGTAGAGAAGCATAAGTTATATGAGTTATGCATTGTTGGAGCCAGTGGTATTATGTTTTATAACATGTATTGGTTCGATCTCAAGAGCTTTTTCTTTTGAATCATAAACATGTATATGAGCTTTACTCATAGATATCCCATATTCTGAATACAGTTTTACCACATATACTTTATCTATATCTACTTTAAGTTTTGAAGCAATAACTTTTCTGATGTCAGTTTTGCTTGGTGTACCTGAGGTAGGATGTTTGATGAGCACTATTATTTCAATTCTATTTAAAAGTTTATTTTCCTTCCTGTCAAGTATTTCAATGACGGAATCAGCCAAGCATCACCACCGTTCCAAGAAATAATTATAAAACAAGTAATTAAGTTTATTCGTACTCTGGTGTAAAAAAACTTAATAAACTTAATGCATAGTCTCTTGCCTCAGAGTTAACATTCACCATCATAAGGCCACGCTGTGGAATACCAAAAAATATTATAGAATTGAGGGGTGCACATAGTACGCATGGTAATGCAAGTAGGTCCTCTTCTCCATCAACGATCACAAGTGATGACTCCTCTAATGAAAAAGTATATTGAATTGTAAACCATGTTAATGCAGTTATGACTCCTGGCGGATTATTTACTCTAAAAACTCTATTGAAAAAAGGTGTAGGATCATATTTAAAGGTTTTACGTTCTACTTTAAAATCAACAATAGCGATATTTATGGGAACCCCTTTATTCAAAAAGGAAAAAGTAACATAATCACCTACCGTAATTATCTTTCGAGGAGGAAAATCATTAAAAAACTTAAGAATTTGAGGATAAAATTCAGAAAATTCGCCCTCTAAGAAAATGCCAGGAGGAATTCTAAACTTATCTTCATATGTTCTATTCAATATAAGTTTATTTATTGAAGAAGATGTTTTAATGAACTTCGATGGCATATCTACCTAACTCTTTTTTATTTAATATTCTAGATGTTTCACTATTATTATCTAAAATTATAACTAGCCCACTCCACTCTTCCGAGAAATCGTTTGAGCCACAAATAGGACATAGAGGTTGATCTTTTTCAACAAGATAGTGACATTTTCTACATGCTTTTAATGGAAGCCCACGTTTAGGCATACTTATTTCCCTCTATCCTCATTTAATTTCTTCATGTATTCTTCAATCCATGACAACACTCCTAAAAATGGTTGCCTCATGGTTAATCCTATTTTAATACTTTTAGTAGATAAACTCACAGTTACAATTCTTGCTCTTACAATATCACCCTTCTTAATAATTTTATTGGTTTCTTTACCCTGCAATGCTTCTCTCCTTTTATCATAAACAATATAATCATCCATTATTTGAGAAACATGAATTAATCCATCAACGGGTCCTAATCTAACGAAGACGCCAAAGTCGGTGACTTCAACAACTTCGCCTTCAACGACTTCTTGAATTATTGGAAGATATGTTAGTGCCTCAAAAGTAACATCATGATAACTTGCACCATCACCATGAATTATTCTTCCAATAGGAGAAATATTAACATTTAACACAGCTACTACGATCCCCAAATCTAAATCAACCAGTCCTTCATATTTCTTGCGCAAAAATTCTAAAGCTACTCTCTCCAGTGGTTCATTAAAATATTGTGGTGGTATTTTCACTGTGTCCTTTAATTTCGCTATGTAATACATCAAACATCACTCTCAAATCTATGTAGACATGAAAAATAGAAAGAAACTAGAAAATAAAATTATTCCTCAATGATTTCACCTTCAATATCTAAATGATCAAATCCTTTTATATAAATTACTGGAATTCCATAGGATCTTAATTTACGTTTTAAATCAGAATCATTAGTCGCAACAACAACATTACCCGTTTTTGCAAAATTCAATATAGCCGTATCGACGTCGCTGGCATCGCTACTTTCAACAGTTTCACACATACTTGCCATTTTCAATGCAGCTTTAGCCAATAATTTTTCTTTGTTTGAACCTAAAGTGATAAGAGATTTTAATTCATTTAAAACATTGCTTAGTACCACACATTTGTAGGATCGGGATATTAGTCTATTAAGTTCACCAAAAAGATCTATAGGTCGATCAATTGACAAAAGGAGTATGTTTGTATCTAATAAAATGATGATCTTTTCATGATTCAATAAAAACACCTAACCTTTTATAAATCCATAACCAATTAATCTCCACCTACCACCTAACCTTCTACTAATAGCGATTCTCGCACCTACTTCGGAGCATATTGGCCGTTTTAAAGTCACATGTACATATCCTCTAGAGATAGAGACAATAGTGCCAAGTGTAGTATCTGTACCCACATTTATCATTAATGTTTCCTTAGTTTTTAATGGTTCTACATGTTGAGGTTCTTTTAAACCAACAACTTGTTCTAATAGATGAGGTTCAAAGGAGAAATCATACCATACTGGCGGTAGAGAATCTGGAATACCGACTACGTTACCTACCAGTGAATCTGCTTTTGTTAATGAGGGATCTAATAAAGTACCTATACCTATTAATCCACCTGGCTTAACGATTTTTGTAGGGAAATCACTAGCCTTTAGACTAACCACCTTGGTATATATCGGATGATGCGTGATTTTTTCTCCACGTTCAATTAACAATCCAGGGCGTATTTCAATTTCATCCCCTACACATAATTTGCCTTGAAGTAATGATCCCCCGATAACTCCACCAGATAATCTATTGAATTCAGTTCCAGGTTTATTTATATCAAAAGATCTAGCAATGTACATTCTTGCAGGTTTTGATTCATCTCTAATAGGAGTTGGTATGTGTTCTTCAATAGCTTGAATTAAAATGTCAATATTAACACCATGTAATGCGGATACCGGTATTATTGGAGCCCCCTCAGCAATGGTTCCCTCTATGAAATTAAGAATCTCTTTATAATTATTAAGAAGCTTTTCACGTGAAGAGAGCTCAATTTTATTCTGAACAATTATGATGTTTTTAATACCAATTATTCCTAAAGCTATCAGATGCTCGCGAGTCTGAGGTTGTGGGCAGGGCTGAGTGCCATCGATAACCATAATTGCACCATCCATTAAGGTAGCACCAGCAAGCATCGTTGCCATAAGCATTTCATGTCCTGGACAATCAACAAAAGATACACGTCGAAGAACGTTGGTTTCAGAGCCACATATTGTGCATATACTCTTCGTAGTGTAACTTTCTGGAGAAGAACATTTGGGGCATTTCCTAATGGTTGCATCAGCATAGCCAAGCTTCAAAGTTAATCCTCTTTTAAGTTCTTCACTATGTCTTGCTGCCCAGATACCAGTTATAGCTTGAACCAACGTTGTTTTACCATGATCTACATGTCCAGTAGTACCAATATTGCATTCCGGTTGCATATGTTCTTTATTAACATTATCTTGAAAAACATTGTTAGTTTCCAGGAAGATCACCTTCAATTAATATAGTATTTATTTGTACAATATCATCTGTAATAGTATTGCCCCTAACAGTTTTACGTTTCCTTTCTCCATTTTTATCAGAGTGAAAACCTGGAGGATGAGACATCAAGATTCTATATTTTTTACCTCCCGGCAAATATGAAATCATTGGAAACCCTGAAGAATCACTACCACCAGTTACTTTCAACTTAGTGTTTGGCATGCTTAAGATCGTGCCATCTATGATGTCCCCAATTTTTAGCCCGATAAATGATAATGAAATAGGTTCATCAATTTCAGTAGTTTTAGATCTACCACTTTTAGGATCACTAATGATAACCTTAAACTTGACCATGTTTTAACCCACACCCCCTTTGATTTTAGAGATTTCATGTAGCAAAGCAAGTTCATCCTCTGAAAGCCTGTCTTTAAATTCGTTAATTAACACGCCAATATGTTCGGATGGAACATTTACATAAAGAATATCGTTCTCATTTATATGTCTTCCTACCATCATGTTGCTCTTAATAGAAATGGCGACACTCATACCTTTAGAAGCTTCTTTCAATGGTTTTCCTTTATCTTGAATTTGCATTATTTCACCAACGATTTTCCCATCATTATTTATTAAAATATTGTTTGGCATTATCTTTCCTACCAATACTTCCACGCCAACTATTATTGGGTCACTTCTTCTAAATATATATTCGGGTATTATTTTAATTTTCCCAGGAAGAATTAAAGATGCAAATTTACTCTCTTTTTCCATAGTAATCATTTGATTATACCATTTTTGATATTCTTCAAGCAATCTATAAATTATGACATTGCTGAATATTTTCACTCCACGTTGTTTAGCTTCCATTTCAGCTTCAGGCGGAATTTTCACATTAAATGCTAATATTACACCCCTATACGGGTTTGATTCACTTACTATTGATGCTTCTACGATATCTCTT
>JAWBOZ010000001.1:14032-27420 GCA_038825625.1 Methanomethylicia archaeon
AGCTAATCTTATAGGTATTTTAAAATTCTCTAAATAGTTTGTTAAAGCTTCAAGAGAACCTAAAGAATCAGCTTTTAAAATGATTCCATCAATACTCTTAGAAAAACGAATAGAAGAAATTTCAGTGGATACCATGGAGATGAATTGATCTGACTTAGAAAGATCATCTATTACAAATAGTGGAGCACCAGCTACAACCCCCTCAATATCAGAAGCTACTATTTTAACACCAGCTGCAGCTGAGACTTCTTCAACATCAGTAAATTTATCTTCAGGGGATCTCATTTCATCAAGAGGTTTAGGCAAAAGTAGTGCCTTCACTTTTGTTATTATGGGCTTATCTAAACCACCAACAATAATAGTATCCCCACGTCTAATAATGCCATCATAAATTATTGTATCCAATGTTAGACCTAACCCTCGTTCTTCACGAACTTCAAGAACTACACCTTTACCCGGACCGGAAACAAATTTTAAACGATCAACCAAGAATTTTTGAGATAAGCCAACTATAACCATTAAAAGTTCAGGAATGCCTTCACCAGTGTTTGCACTCGTGGGAACAATAGCTATGGTTTTTGAAAAATCCTTAATCTTATCAAAACTTTCAGCAAAAAGACCTAGTTTATAAAACTCATATATTATATTTGTCTTTAACTCCTCAAGTCTCCTAATAACAGTAGGATTTTGCCTTTTTAAACTTTGAAGGATGGGGGCATCAATAAAGGGTTTCCATCCCAATATTTTATCAACCTTATTTGCCGCCACGAGAAATGGTGTTTTCCTTGCTTTCAATATTTCAATAGCTTCATATGTCTGATTTTGAAAACCATGAAGAATGTCAATAACCAATATAGCGATATCAGCAATGGACCCTCCCCTCTTACGTAAATTCACAAAGGCTTCATGTCCTGGAGTATCTATAAATAATAATCCTGGAAAATTCATTTCAATATGCATGTATTCAAGTAAAGGGCCACAAATTTTCTTCAAAGAATATTGTGGTATGAAACTTGCACCAATATGTTGAGTCATAGTTCCAGGCTCCCTTAAAGCTACAGCCGTTCCTCTAATCTTGTCTAGTAAGGAAGTTTTCCCTACATCTACATGCCCAAGTACACAAACAATAGGCTGCCTTATCTTTATATTAGACAAAATGATCCCCCCTAAGTTCAAGAAAATAAGATAAAAGAGGAAGGTAGTTAAATGTTTCGCTGCAATAACAATTTTAGCAATTATTAAGTAAATTAGCATATAAGTTTTTTAATGTTAAATCCATCTTTCATATCCCCTCTCATATACCAGCAACTCATTATCATCAAAAAACAATTTCATCTCTCTCTCAGCGCTTTCAACACTGTCAGAAGCATGTACTATGTTCATTGTAATATCTAACCCGTAATCTCCCCTAATGGTGCCAGGAGAAGCATTGTAGGAAAATGTTGCACCAATAATATTTCTTATAGCTATTATAGCATTTTTTCCTTCTACAGCAACAGCAACAACAGGACCTGACGTAATGTGATTTATAAGGTCTTTGAAAAAGGGTTTATTATGGTGAATATAGTAAAGTACCTCAGCTTTTTCTATAGATAACTTAAGCATCTTTATACCAATGATTTTTAAACCCTTATGTTCAATTCTGCTAATTATTTCACCTATTAATCCACGACATACACCATCGGGTTTAATTAAAACTAATGTTCGCTCCATAATATACCCCCAAATATAATATTTTGATTCTTAATGATTTAACTATAACTTATTAACCTGTTTAATATCGTTTTTCCTAGTAACCCATTTAAGTTTATTGGGTTTACGTTTGAGTAATAGCATATTTTTCCTACATTTACTTGAACAAAAAAATAATATTGATCCATCACTTTTTACATACATGATACCTCTACCTTTATTAATTGCAACTCCACAAAAGCTGCATTTCCTAGTAATAGCACTCATTTTGAGTCACCTAGATTATCTAGGAGTAAGTTTACGTGCCTCTCTTTCAGTTTCACGTAGCATTAATATATCTCCTAATCTGACCGGCCCTTTAACATTTCTCGTAATAACTCTACCTTTATCCTTACCTTCAAGAACTCTTACTCTCACTTGAATAACCTCTCCAGTAACTCCAGTTCTACCGATTATTTGTATTACTTCTGCTGGTGTTGCATCAGAAGATGTACTACTCAAGTTTGACACCGTAATAAGAATAATTTAATTTTTATGCTCTTCGACTCCTGATTTAATTTTATTAAGTTCCAAAATGATCTCTTCAATTATTTTATTTGCACCACCAGGATCTATAATACATACCGAAGCTGCTGCAATATCAATACCAGCAGATTGACCAAGTTTCAGCTTGTTGGGAACATAGACATATGGAACCTTGCGTTCTTCACAAAGTAGTGGTAAGTGAGCTACTATTTCTGGTGGATCTACATCTTCAGCTATTAAAACTAATTTTGCTAATCCTCGCTCTACAGATTTTGTAGTTTCATTTGTTCCTTTTTTTATTTTACCAGTATCCCTTGCAATTTTTAATGCTTCATAGCTTTTTTCAGCAAGTTCAGGGCTAACATCAAATTTTACATAAAATGGTTTTTTCTTGGTTTTAGACATCATCTCACCTCTAAATCATTGAATCATTCAAAGGTAAGATTATAAAACTCATTTTTAAACTTTTTTATTACGCTTAGGGATGTGTATAATAGAAAATTATTGTACCATCACTATTTATATTATCAACTCTAACAAAACCAAATCGCATAAACTGAACCAAATCATTAACTCTTAAATGGGCACAATAACTATCACAAATTCCTTTTATTTCGGAAGCATCATGCATAACTATTATAGCATTAAGATTACCTGATAAAGGTAACCAATGTATTATTTTAATTTTGTCTTTAGTCACATCGGTACCTAAAAACGTTGCCTCCACATCTTCATTAATTTTTAAAACTTTAAAATTTAATAACCCCATCAATCTGTAAATACCGTTAATAACAAAAGATTTAACGTCAAATTTCGAGATATAAACAGTTATAGAGTTGTTTTCTGGTATTATGTGTATATTTCTAGTACCACGTTCAGGAAAACTTGGATGTAATGGTATTCTTCCTTCCAACTCAGATTTAACACCATATACTTTCAATTTCACTGGGTTGTGTATGAAAAAATGTCTATTAGATGATGATTCAATCATTCGTCTATTTATTGAATACAAATTTTCTAGAGAGATGGAAGCAGAAGTGGGTTTTATACCTACATCTAAAATGATTGTTCTTATTGTTTCAGGACTAAATCCACGTCTTCTCAAAGCAGCCAAAGTACCAAGTCGGGGATCATCCCAAGATTTGTAAATCCCACGCTTAATACCTTCAGCGATTTTAGATTTACTTAGAACCCAACCACTAAGTTTCATTTTACCAAAATGTATAGCCTCAGGATAAATCCACCCAAAATATCTGAAAATATATTCTTGTTTAATAGTATTTACAGCATGCTCTCTACCTCTTAGAATATGCGTAATTTCCATTAAATGGTCATCAATTGCACATGCAAAATTATATGTAGGCCAGACGAAATATTTATCCCCAGTTCTAGGATGCGGCCAACGATTTACATCAATAATTCTAAAGGCCACCCAATCCCTCACCGATGGATTTGGATGGGACATATCAGTTTTTATTCTTACAACAGCTTCACCCTCCCGGAATATGCCATTGACCATTTTCTCCCATAATTCAAGATTTTCCTCAACACTTCTGTTTCTGCAAGGGCATTGGACCGAATTACTTTTATATTTTTTGAAGGTTTCAGTAGTACATGTACACACATATGCCGCATTCATATTTATCAGTTTAGAAGAGAAATCATAATATGTGTTCATTCTATCTGATTGTATATATAACTCATCCCACTTTACACCTAACCAAGTTATATCATCCTTAATCATATCATAAAATTCAAGTATAGGTCGCTTCGTTTTAGGATCTGTATCTTCAAAACGAAGAACAAATTTACCCTTATAGATTTTAGCATATTCATAGCATAAAATTAATGGACGGGCACTGCCAAGATGTAAAGGGGCATCAGGATTTGGTGCAAATCTAGTTTTAATAAGTCTTTTGTTTTCAACATTTGGCAATGGAGGGAGCTCCTTTTTTTCGAGAATAGGTTTTTCCTCCTCTAAAAGATGAGGCCATTTCTCAGCAATAATTTTTCTTTGATCAATGATAGACATAGAGTTAACTTCATTTACCACTTTTTCTACATGGGTTGCTATTAATTTAGCATAGGGTCTATGTTGTGGCAATTCGTTTAGAACTTTGGAAATAACAGCAGTGGTTTTAGCTTTACCATCATGTTTAAGGGCATTTAATAAAGCATGTTTAAGTATTATGGGTTCTATTTCTTTCAAAATTTCTAATGACATCTTTCATCACCACATTTTTTGATACAACGAATAAAAATTTTTGTGGTTTATATTCGGTTTGAGTAAAATAGAAGATGATGCCAGAGACTCCAGAAATACCATATCTAAGTTCATGTTTACCAGTAAATATTGTAACAAGACGGGAATAAGATTCAACTTTTTCTCCAATAGATACCAATGGAATTACATCCTTACCCACAAACTCTTTTATAAACACTTTATCTCCTCGACTTAATAATAATGCTTTATCATCTATCATTATACATACATCGTTACATATAATGCTGTTTTCAAGATCCAGGAAGTATTTATATGCATCATCATATATTTCTTCCACAAGAATTTTACCACCTTTTTTAATTGAATTAAAATTAGTCAGCATTATCTTATTATCATAAAAGACTAATACATGTTTATAACTATGAGATTCATTTTCATAAAGTTCTTTTTCAATAAACACTCGAGGTAGTCTATATTTTTTCAAAGTCTAGTAACCTCTATGTAGTATATAATCAGCTAATTCTATTAAAACGGTTTTATCTTCAGTATTAGGTAGAGAATTTAATGCATTTTTAGCTGAAGAAACATATCTTTTAGCAATGGAGGAAGCATATTCAAAAGACCCTAATTCATTTAAAACATTTATAACTTCATTTAGTTCATTAATTTTTAAATCCTTTTTACCATAATATTTCATTAAAGTTTGTTTTTGCTTGTTATTACAATTAATAGCAGCATGCAATAATACTAAAGTGCATTTGCCATCCCTTAAATCGCTCCCAACAGGTTTGCCTAAAATTTTTTCATCACTTACAATACCTAATATATCATCACGTATTTGAAAAGCCATTCCAATATTTTCACCATAGCTAGATAATGCATTAATGGCCTCCGGTTCACCCATCCCTAAAATTCCTCCAAGTTCACAAGCAGTTTTAATAAGAACGGCTGTCTTCTTGCAAATCATGTTTAAATAATCTGATTCACTAATAGACTTATGAAACAATTTACCTTCAAAACTCATATCCATTGTTTGCCCCTCAGCTATAGTTGTTACGGCATTAGCTAATTTTTTAGCAGCATCTATAATTCTATCAAAACTTATAATTTTGAATTTAGTGCATTCAAAGAGTATTTCGAAGGCTTTGGAAAAAAGTACATCACCAGCAAGTATAGCCATAGGTATACCCCAAAGCTTATGGACTGTTGGTACCCCTCTTCTAAACTCGTCTTTATCCATTATGTCATCATGTATTAATGTAAAGTTATGTATAAGTTCTATGGCTGCAGCAGCAGGCATAATAGCATTGGTATTACCACCAATTATTTTACATGATTGAAATGTTAAAAATGGTCTTAATCTTTTACCACCAGATTTTAACAAATGTTTTGATGCACTATATAATTCATTTGGATATAAAAATTCTGGAAAAATTGTATTAAGGTAATCATTGAATTCATGTTGAAAAGCTTCAAGAACTCTCTCTATATTCATATTAATCCTTTTAAAGAAATGCATAATTTGTAATTAAATGTTTTGATGATGAGCATAAAAAGCAGGATTAATTCCTCTTAGGTTTAACCATTCACTTAGAAATCCTGTTATTAGTATTGGGACTTCTTTCAATGCAACTATATTTTTTGCACCAACAAGAAACATAGCTATTTTTAACTCGTTTATAAGTTTGTTGATAAATTTACATACACCTTCAAATCCGCCTTCGATAGCTATTTTAAGAAGAGGAAGTGCAACTCCTACACAATCGGCTCCTAAAGCTAATGCTTTTGCAGCATCCAGCCCAGATCTTATACCACCACTCGCAATTATAGGTATGTTTACGACGGATCTAACTTCACATAAACTTGCAGCCGTAGGTATACCCCAATTCCAGAAAATACAAGCTAAGTTCATATGATCTTCATCATTTAGCTCTAAAGACCTATAATATTCAACGGCAGCCCAACTAGTTCCACCAGCTCCTGCTATGTCTATTGCGGATACACCAATTTCTTTCAGTTTAATAGCAACTTCACGTGAAAAACCGGAACCTGTTTCTTTTGCTATTACTGGTATATTTAAATTGGAACATAAAAGTTTAATGACGTTCATTACGTTGCTATAATACGGTTCACCTTCAGGTTGAATAGCTTCTTGTAGTGGATTAAAATGGATTGCAATAGCATTTGCATCGATCATATCAACAGCTTTCTTAGCTTCCTCTAATCCATAACCTAATGATAGCTGTGCCGCACCTAGATTACTGATTATAAAAGCGTTAGGAGCAACTTCTCTTACTATTGAGAAAGTATATGAAAGTTCCGGTTTTTCAATGGCTATCCTTTGGCTACCAACTCCCATAGCTATTCCAAGTTTTTCAGCAGCGGAGGCAAGTATAGCATTAAGTTTATAAGCTTTTTCGTTTCCCCCAGTCATGGCAGAGATCATTATTGGGGCATTAAGTTTATGTCCCAAAAAAGTTGTACTTAAATCTACATCATCCAAATTTATTTCTGGTAAAGAATTATGAATAAAGTGAACATCATCGAAAAGAGTTTTTTTATCTTTAAACTCTACATTACATGAATAACATATTTCTATATGACCCATTTTTCTGTTAATAATCATTTTAACCACAAATAAGTTAGGGAATACACTAATAAATAATATTTACCAAAATCATTTCAGTGTTATCTTGCTTCCATAAAAGTTTGATTCATATATAGCATTTAAAAGTCTATTTGGATGCATAGCGTTTATTATCAATACATCTATGTTTTTTGAAACTATCTTCATAGCCTCAAGTAATTTAGCTTTCATACCACCCGTTACATCAAATTTATATAAGGAGGATGAAGCATCTATTAAGAGTGTGATTTCATCTAAGTTTATTCTTTCTAATAATTTTGCATGGGGGCTTATTTTAGGATCCGCAGTATAAATACCATCTACATCGCAACAGAATATAACTTTGCAAGGATTAAGAAGAGTGGACAAATGTGAACAAAGTTTATCTCCGGAAACTATATTAAACCCGTATTTATCATCGAACACAACATCACCATAAAGTATGGGAATGAAACCTAATTTAATCGAATTAACAATAGGTTCAAAGTTTATTGTTTTGATTTCCCCATTTGATGTGGTTATAAATGATGATGGATGAAAGGAGAAAGGCGTAAGCCCAGCTCTTTGAAATTCATTAATGATTATACTATTTAAGTGCAACATAGCATAATGAGTTTTTAAAAGTCCTTTTAATTGATGATTATGTTTAAACCCTTCATGAAGAAAATAGCCATATGCATAAGGATGGCCAAAGGAACCCCCACCATGAATTACTATTAGATGATAATCTTTATTTGCTATTGCGATTTCGCGAGCCATCCTATTAATGATAGGTATATTTACGGATCCTAAACGATCCTTAAATGTTAATATACTTCCACCAAGTTTAATGATTATCAACTTTTTATTCATCTTCATAAACCTCTACACCAGAATTAGAAATTTTAGAATGTATAACCTTACCACCTACACTAAGTATAGCATTAGAAACATCTTCTATATTATTTTCATCACAGAGAGCTATAATGGCACCTCCACCTCCAGCACCAGTTATTTTTGCACCATATGCACCAGCATTTCTTGCAGCATAGATCATGTTTTCTATATGGAAGTTTGAAACACCTATAGAAGATAGTAGACCATGAGCAATATTCATAAGATCCCCCAGTTTGATGAAATTTTTAGACTTTATTGCATCAATAGCTTCATTAACAATCCTATCATTAGTTTCATATAATAAATCGAGAATGTAAGGATGTTTCTTTTTCAAATTTAATACCTTATTTACCATTTCAGCTGTAGATCTTGTAACATTGCTTATACCTATAATTATTGGTTTACTAAACTCCTCTTCTAATGAGTGAAAACCTTGGGAGCGTCTATAAACAATTATTCTACCAAATGTGGAAATAGTTGGGTCTATTCCACTCGGCTTACCATGCGCTAAACTTTCACCTTGAGAAGCAAGATTTACAATATCATTTAAATTAAATTTATAATTGAATAATTTTAATAGAGCAGCAGAAAATGCAACAAAAGTAGCAGCAGAAGAACCTAAGCCTACTCCTATTGGTATATTGCTTTCAATAAGGAAGTCTATTCCATACTTTATTGGGTAGCTCTTAGAAAAGTTATAAAGAATTAAAAATAGAGGTGAGAAAAAATTATTAGCATAATCGAATTTACCTGAAATCAAATTGTCAATACTAATTTTAATGTTTAATGAAGCAATATTTTGGGATGCTGTTTGAATTTTAATATAATTAGTATCATTAAATGAAGCTTTAACTATGACTTTTAAATCTAAAGCTGCAGCTATAGCAAGTCTATCTTCAACAACAAAATGTTCTCCAAATAAAATAACTTTAGCAGGAGCAAAAGCAAAAACCATAAACTCACCTTAAAAATGCAATTGAAGAATAACCAACTACTGATGAAAAATCACCGGAAGTGTCACCAGAAGTAGCATATTTAAGCTTTAATGCTTGTTTGGCTCCTAGGATCCTTGCTGCTACAATTAGTGTGGAAACACTTCCAGGGCCACACATGGAAATTCTTTTTGAATAAAAAGTTTTGAAGAAGCCATCTACATCAAAATTTATTATTTTGTCAATAATTAAATTATCGTTTTGAAGAGCGTGGTCATAAGGTTCGTAATGAGAAAAATCGGTTGAAGCAATTATTATGACTTTTCTACCATTTACAGCTTTAGCTAAAGACGTTCCTAAAGATGTTGCTATTTCATGATTTTGTAGCATCAAACAAATAGGAACAAAATTTATTTCACCAAAGAGATATTGTAAAAATGGAAGTTGAACTTCGATAGAATGTTCACGTAAATGAGCATAATGGTCATCTTCAACAATATCAGATAACTCTAAAATTCTCATAGCCAAATCATTATCTACTTTAGCTTGGCCAAGGGGAGTTCTCCAAATCCCCTCCTTCATTATTGCAACAGGAGCACCTAAACCTGAATGATTAGGACCAATAATAACAAAAGAATCAGGTTTTCCATTTTCAGCAATAATACTAGCACCATAAGCAGCTATTGGACCGGAATACATGTATCCGGCATGTGGCATTATAACTCCGACTAATTTATTTGAAAAAGTTTGGTTAACTTCAGGGATTTTACCAGGGCCAAGATTATGTTTAAAACACCATTCAATTTGTTTAAGTAGTTTCTCTTTTGAACCTTCATAAAAAGTGCCAGCAACTATAGGATTTCTAATCAATTATGACACCAAATTAAGTATTATATTATGAAGTATATTAAGTTAAATTCTTGATGACTTAGTCTTGTTCAATTTAGTATGCTTCTGGTTTAGCTTCAAAAGCTTCAACAGAAAGAGGAATATTTCCATCAGGAGGTATTTCTCCTCTTTCTCTAAGTACTTGTCTAGCTAATAGCCAATAAGTAAGTGCTAAAGCTTTTCTAGCCTTATTGTTTACAGGTATTATTAGCTCTATTCCTGAAGCAAAATTATCTGTATCACAAAGGGCAATGACCGGTATCCCCATATCTATCGCTTCAGTAAGCGCTTGTTCATCTGCTCTAGGATCCGAAACTATTATTATAGATGGCTCTTTATAATGTGGTAATCTAGGATTTGTAAAAGTTCCAGGTATGAACCTGCCCACTATTGGAACCCCACCAACAACATGACAAAACTGCTCTACTGGTCTCCAGCCATATTGTCTTGAAGAAACAGCACAAATCTTTTGTGGTTGAAATTTAGCTATGAAACTAGCGGCTATCCGTATTCGTTCATCAATATGCTTTACATCTAATACGTAGAGTCCATCAGGTCTGACTCTATATATAAATGGAACCATAGACTTGGTTTTCATTCTTGTACCTATATGTAAACCTGCAGCTAAATACAATTCCAGTGGAACTAAAAGTTCTTGAGATTGTGAAGTCATTATTTCAGCATCCCCTCAATATCAGCTATTTTTGCAGCTTCACCTAGATCTTCTTCAATTCTTATAAATTCATTGATCTTGGAAATTCTTTCACCACCAACAATTCCACACTTAATTAATGGAGATTTCACAGCCACAGCAAAATGTGCTAAAAAGGGGTCAACATTCTCACCTGATCTATGTGAACATATGGGGATTAAACCTTTTGAAAAAGTTTTCTGTACAGCTAATAGGGCATCAGATAAGGTGCCAACTTGATTAGGTTTTATTATTACAGCGTCGAATGCTCCTATAGATGATCCATGTAGTATCCTTTCCGTATTGGTTGCTGTTAGATCATCACTACAGATTATACAATTTTTAGCTTCTTCACGTAATTTCGCAAATGAATAAAAGTCATCTTCTCTAAATGGATCTTCAATATAAAATAAATCAAATTCATTTATTATATTTAAGATAAATTTATAGAAATGATCTTCATTGTAAGATTGATTAGACCCTGGTAGCACATATTTATTTGAAGTGCTATCCCACAAAGAGGAAGCAGCAACATCTAAACCTATATGGAAGTTAATTCCTAATTCTTTGGATACTTCTGAACAAGTGTTTTTAACTATTTTTATAGCATCAAAAACGTTCAATGTTGTTATCCAAGCGCCTTCATCATTTTTACCATAGAATACATTAGGAGCACATTTAATTATCTTTTTATGTACATAAAAATTGGCTGTAGCCAGTTCTAAAAAACTGGAACCTCCAAAAGGTATTATGAGGATTTCTTGCAAGTCAAGTCCTCTAACATGAGTATGTTTACCACCACCAACAAGATTGCCCATAGGTATGGGAATGGTATTTGATGATATTCCACCAAGATATTTATATAATGGAATTGCTAATGAGCTGGATGCAGCCTTTACATTTGCAATAGAAGTAGCAAGAGCCGTTGAGCCACCAATTTTACTAAAATTTGGAGTACCATCAATATCTTTTAAGGTCGTATCTATTTCATATTGATTAATGGAATCCATACCTATAATTTCAGGGGACACAGCTTCTTCAAAAAGATTTAAAGCTTCATCGATCCCACCTTTAGGAAAAGAAATAACTTCATATTTTCCTATACTAGCACCAGAAGGAGCTGAAAATGATCCAAATCCACCTTCGGTATATATCTCGACTTCTATAGTTTCTTCTCCTCTACTATTAAAACATTTTCTTGCCACCATATCATTAATTATCGTAAGAGAAGTATGAGTCATATATTATTCCCCATCCTTTTCTTTGAATATAATAAGTCAAGATATATTATATCGTCAATGTATTCAACGTGTGTTAATATCATTCTCCTACAACAGTAACGGGTTATACCAAGTTCTTCAAAAGCTTTAAATGGTGAAAAACCGGCATCAATTAAACGTTTAAATTTTTCAAACTTGTTTCCTATCGGAGCACCACAGGTAAAGCATCTAATAGGGTACGTGATTATCACCTACCTATATGATTTTTGAAATCTGCGTCTTGCAGAAGGTCCACCAAATTTCTTTGGTTCAGTTATCCTTGGATCACCTACAATCATTGTTCTATCATAGTCTAAAAATACTTTTTTCAATTCAGGATCATTAAACCATTTAACCAAACCTTTAGCTATAGCCATACGAGCGGCATCAGCTTGACCCATGAATCCTCCACCCTTAACATTAACTTCAATATCAATTTGACTTATATGATTTTCACCAGCTAACTTTATAGGTTCAAGAATCTTCCATCTGGCAACTTCAGGTTGATAAATAGGTAATGGTATTCCATTTATGTAAACCCTGCCACTGCCTGGTTTAAAGACAGCTCTAGCTACAGCGGTTTTTCTTTTCCCGCTAACCAATAGCACTTTGTTGTCATCCAATATTGTCAACCTCTCCAACCTAATTGTTTCGAAACATCTATTAAATAAACATATTTATCAGACAAATTTTTTGCATCAGCTTCTTCAAACTTAATAGTAGGGTAATTTTTATATTTCTCTGGAGACCCTATAAAAACTCTTAATCTATGTAAAGCATTACGCCCTCTACTGTTATCTTTAGGAAGCATATCCTTAATAGTATTTCTCAGAATGTTATTTGGGGACTTATGTTTTTTTGGACCACGATCAGGATTCCTTAAAGTCCGTAAGTTTAATGTTTTCTTATATTCTTTGAAAATACTTTTTGGGTTACCTGAAATAACAGCTTTTTCAGCATTAATAATGAAAATAGTTTCACCTTCAAGTAAACGTTTAGCAGCAATACTAGCCAATCTTCCTAGAATCATGTTTTTAGCATCAATAATAATAATTCCTTTTTTATTCAACATTTTCACCTCAATATCTTTACTCCAGAACCTTTGGGGTTGATCGTTAATAAATCAATAATGCTAATACAACTACCATTAACCCTTTTTATTTTATCGAATGCAGAAGAAGAAAAAGAAAAAGCCGCAACTACAACCGGATGATTTATTACTCCAGCTCCTAAAACTTTTCCAGGAACTACTACTATGTCATTTGCAGATGTATATCTATTTATCTTTCCTACATTAACTACGACACGTTTCCTTCTAGGTGCTGCAAGTTGTTCAGCAATATAATTCCATATATTTGCGTTGTTCTCTATAGATTTCTTTTTAAGTATAGACACTAATTTTCTTAGGTGTATATTTGTGGATAATGTTCTCTTCATTTTTTAACCTCCGAAAGACAGTTTATAAATTCATTACATTTATCAGCTAATATAGTTGCTGCCATACATACAATTTTATCTACAGGAAGAGCTCCTGTAGATTCTATATTAAAAACAAATGAAGTGTCGGCACTTATTGAACATGAGGTAAGTCACGCACTTTTACGGCATTTAGAAAGAAAAAAGGTAAGAAATAGAGGGAAATGGAATATTGCCGCAGATCTTTTTATAAACGAAA
>JAWBOZ010000001.1:27430-32093 GCA_038825625.1 Methanomethylicia archaeon
ACTATATTTACATATATCAACGCAATGTTTACATAAAATACAACTTAATGGTTCGCGCACGTATGGTAACCCAGATGATGAATCTATATCAAAAACCTTTCTAGGGCATATATATACGCAACTAAGAGTATTATCAACTTTGCATTTAGTACATTTATCAAAATGAATTATTATTTGTGGAAGATATTTATATGCACATGCAGAAACTGGTTGATATCTAGCATTAAACTTCCCTTTTCCTAATCTAGCATACATTTCTATTGAGATTTCATTTCCAGCAGATAACCTTGCTATTGGAAAATCATCACTTACAGGAGCGACTCTTGGATCATTTGATAATATATCCTTTGAATATACCATCCTTGGAGTATCTTCTGCTTTTACATTTAATATCAATGTCACTTGACACTTTGAACACCCCACTCCTCCACAAGAGCAATTTTCAGGTAGAACAAACGCATTTAAATCAGTTTTAAGAGGGATGAGGGAAAGTCTATGAAGCAAAATTTCATCATAAATCGGGGAAGTATTGTTTAGTATAGCAAATTCACATATGGCCATGGTAGGAACTTCAGATATCATTATTCTTCTTAAAGCATTAGCAAAAGCAGCATTTGAGTTTCTAAGCACAAATCTTATTTGATTGTTATTCACGTAGATAATATCAACGTGTATTTCCATACTAATCACCATTATATATAATCACAATCTCCTACCTCTACGGCCACCAGGTCTTCTAGTCGTATCGTGTGGTAATGGTGTAATATCTTCTATTCTACCTATTATGAAACCTGACCTAGCCAAAGCCCTAATAGCAGCTTGAGCTCCAGGACCAGGAGTTTTTGGTCCATGGCCGCCCGGAGCTCTGACTTTTATATGAAGAGCTTTTATACCCTTATCCTTTACTGTTTGTACTATTTTAAAGGCTGCCTGCATAGCGGCATAAGGTGATGGTTTCTCTCTATCAGCTTCTACAACCATTCCACCAGAAGATATAGCCACAGTTTCAGCACCAGAAATATCAGTTATGTGTATAATTGTATTATTAAATGAGCTGTAAATATTTGCTACTCCCCAAATCATGTCTTTGCTTACTGTCATGACATTTCACCTGTTTTGCTTTTAACTGTTGAAATAGCATAAGGACTATTGTATGAATAGTGGATTTTGTCTTCCTCCCATAATTTTACTATATATCCAGGAACAGTAATTCTTCTATCATTAATCGATATATGTCCATGTACAATGAGTTGTCTAGCATGATGTATAGTTTTTGCTAACCCCTTTTTATACACTATTGTTTGTAAACGTCGCTCTAATAGATCTTTGACCTTTAATCCTAAAATATCATCAAGCGAAGAATTTTCACTTAGGAGACCTACTACATGTAACTTGTTAATAAGCATTTTGCGTCTAATAGCTAATTCATCAGGTGGTAAAGCTAACATGAGTCTTGCTTGTTGTCTGAATCTTGACAAAAGTGTTTTAGCAATTCTGAGTTCACGCTTATTTCTAAGACCGTATTCACCTACAAGTTTAAGCTCTTCTTCTAATAATTCTCGTTTCCAAGGATGTCTTGGACTTTTCCATTTATTTTTAGGTTTACGAGGATCACCCATAAGTTTTTACCCCCTAGGTCTTGAAACACCAATGGTTTGACCAGTTCTGCCAGTGGTTCTAGTTTTTTGCCCTCTCACCTTTAATCCTAGGGAATGTCTAATGCCTTTCCAACATTTTATTCTTTTCATGAAATCTATATCTGATTTTATTTTTAAAAGAAGTTCAGATCCAACAAAATGTTTATTTTCACCACTTTCAATATCTTTAACTCTATTCAACATCCAATTGGGAATATTTTGTGATGAAAATGAATTTATTATTGTTTCGATTTTCTTTATCTTATTGTCAGGTAAAGAACCTAATCTTTCTTCAGGAGAAATTTCAGCAAGTTTTATTATTGCATAGGCTAAATTAACCCCTAAACCTTTAATGCGTGATAAAGCATATGCTACTTTAAGTGATCCATCCAAATCCTGACCTACAACCCTCACTACATGTTTAAACGACAAGTTATACACCTTATGCTGTAAAACAAAATCATAAAACATACTATTTAAATTTTCTCAAATTGGTGGGCGGGGTGGGATTTGAACCCACGACCACCGCCGTGTCAGGGCGACATCCTAACCAACTAGACGACCCGCCCAAACAAAATTTACCAAAAACATTTACATATCTTTTACTATATAAATAAAAGTTAATTTTCTTTCTTATACATAATATAATGGTGTTTAGGGGCCGGTAGCTCAGTTTGGAAGAGCATCCGCCTCGCACGCGGGGGGCCGCGGGTTCAAATCCCGCCCGGTCCACCAATTCATTGTAATTGCAAGATTCCAATTCCCTCTTTTCATTAAAGTGCATTAAATAACCGTTCCCAAATTCATGAAAATTATTGCTTCTCGCTTTTTATGTACTATATACTCCTACTAAAAGACTCTCAAACTTGAGATCTACCTTCTAGGTTATAAGATAAACCACCTTCATAAATTAATAAATTCATCATAATCTTCCTAATGAATTTTATTAATAATACCACATTTTTAAAAATATAATAAAGAAAAGGAAACTAAAGGAATGCTTAAGCAGGCTGAGAAGACATTAATACATATAAATTGTCAAGCTCTAATAACCTCATTAATAACACTCTTTAAGTGTTCTTCTTTAATTTTGCACATGAAGCTTTGGAAGTTAAAGAACAAAACAATAAAATGTTTTAACAATTATTCGTCATCACACCTTTTTACCTGGATTCATTATATTGTATGGGTCTAATGTCCTTTTTATCGATTTAAATATTTTTATCACAGTTTCTTCCATTTCAAGATTTATGTAAGGTTTTTTAGCTACTCCTATACCATGTTCACCACTTAGGGCACCACGATTATTAATAGCTATCTTAAATAGTTCCTCCTTTAAATGTTCTATTTCTCGGGTGTTCGCTATTTCCTTCGGCACTAATATGCTTGGATGTAGATGTCCATCTCCTGCATGCCCAAATATAGCTATATTAACTCCTAATATTTTGCTTAACTCTTTTATTTCTTTGATCGTTTTTGGTAAATTAGATCGTGGAACGACTATATCTTCATCTAATCTACCACCATACAATTTTTCGAGAGATTCTCCCGCAAGCTTTCGTTTGCTCCACATCTCATCAACATTATAATATACATAAACATCTTCATCATTAACCCCAACATCTCGAAGATGAAATGCTAAATCTTCCAACTTGTTTTCGATATCTTTATCTGAAGTACCTTCAATTTCCAGCAATATCAATGCTTCACCCTCCGGCAACTTTTCACCATGAATTTTATTTATTGCATTAATGGTAATTTTATCCATTAATTCAATTGCAGAAATATCTATTGGAATTTTTGTAAGAGCAATCACAGTCTTTCCCGAATCTTCAAGCTTATCATGTGCAATTGTTATCCCTATACGTCTTTTAGGTTTTGGTGCTAAATGTAATAAAACCTTTGTTACTATCCCTAGGGTACCTTCACTACCTACAAATAGAGAAACTAAATTATATCCAGAAACCCATTTTCTTGTTTTTGATCCAACCCATATACGCCCAGCTACAGATGTTACAACTTCTAACCCTAAAACCCAATTTTTCATAGGGCCATATTTATAACTACGTGGGCCAGCAGCATTTTCCCCAATCATTCCACCTATTGTGCACTGATCACCAGTTGCAGGATTTGGAGGCAAAAATAAATCGTATTTTGCAGCTAAATTATTTAAATCATCATATATAATTCCTGGTTCAACTAAAATCTGAAGATTATCAGCATCTATTTCTATAATATTATTCATTCTTCTCAAATCAACTACAATTCCACCATGAATTGGAACACTACCACCACTAAGTGATGTGCCTCCTCCTCTTGGAATTAACGGTATAACATTCTTTTTTGCTATTTCAACAAGCATTTCGATTTCTTCTGTACTTTCAGGTATAACTGCAAATGATGGTCTACCTTTGACATATGATTGATCTTCTTCATATTGTTTGAGTTTTTCTTCTTCTAAAATAAGTCTATCCCCAAAAGCTCGTTTTAATTCTTTTATACAATAGTTATCTATACTTTTCAATGTTGAAATCACCTACATTGGAATTACTTTAATGATACTAAAAAGTTTTCTGTATAAGATTATAAATACTATAATTTGATTATTCATTTTTTGAGATTTGAATTTTTATTATTAATTTTATTTGTTTTTTATGGGCCCGGGGGGATTTGAACCCCCGACCACCCGGTTATGAGCCGGGCGCTCTACCAGGCTGAGCTACGGGCCCCCGTATATTTTGATTATTGGCTTAGGGTTTTTAATGTTTATGGTTTCTCTTATGCTCTCCAGCTTTTTAAGTATTCTCTTTGCTCTTCTGTTAGCTCATCTATCTCTATCTCCATTGTTTCTAGTTTTAGTCTTGCTACTAGCTCGTCTTGCTCTAATGGTACATCGTATAGTTTCTTCTCCATTTTCTTTCTATTATTCTTTATGTATAGTGTTGAGAGCGCTTGGTTTGAGAAGCTCATATCCATTACTTCGCTTGGGTGCCCCTCTGCTGCTACTAAGTTTACTAGTCTCCCCT
>JAWBOZ010000002.1:0-28328 GCA_038825625.1 Methanomethylicia archaeon
AAAACTGGACCTATGGAAGGTAATAAACTTTGTTAGAAATGAGCTTGACGTACAGTACGCCATAATCCATCCGCAGCTCTGTGTCACGGATGGAGACAACTTTCTCAGGGATTATCTGAAGGAGACAGATAAGGATAAAATATACATTGTAGGTGGATGCGACCCGAGGATGCAGAGGAAGATGCTCAAGGATGTTTTCGCTGAGAAGGGCTTAGACTTTGATAAGCAAGTGGTTTCCTTAGATTTGAGGAATATGGAAACGGCAGAAGCCATGAAGAAGGTTGAGAACGCTGTTAGAAATGTGATTGGTGCTTAGGATGAGCAAGGAGAAAGGAATATGAGTTCAGAGGAAAAACATGTGTCAATTCCACGTGAGGAAATCCCATGGTTTCCTACAATTGATTATGAGAAATGCACTGGATGCCTTACATGTGTGAAGATTGATAAAGAAGCAGGTCATTATGTCTATGAGGTTGAAGGAAATCCACCTCGTCCAGTGGTAAAGAATCCTTATTCATGTGTTGTGGGCTGCCAGATGTGCGCAAAAATGTGTCCAAACAATGCAATTACGTTTCCATCAATGGATGAGTTAAGGAAGATTTTGAAGAAATTGAGACTGAAGTACCCTCAATAAAATTATATAATCTCATTTATCAAATTTTTTATAAAGTTGTGGAAATTGAGTAATTCAAATAAATGGAAAAAATAAACCTATAAATAAAAGGAAGGGCATCAGAACTAGATGTAGATGTTCAGATTTGGCGGTTGTATAAACTTCTTATACATGTTTCCATCAATCTATGCTGAACTTTTATTAATTTGGCAATAATATTTATTATTGTTTATGGTGGTTTAATTGAAATTGATTGCAGGCCCCTCATCATATGGTTTAGGTATATATATATCTAAATTACTATCGTTGGATATGATTAATTTAGAATGGAAAATTTTTCCTGATGGTGAAAGTTATTTTAGATTTCCATCAAAGATTGATGACGTTGTTATTTTGGTACATTCATTGTCTCCTCCTCAAGATAAGAGGATTGTGGAATTATTCTTTTTGATAAAGGGTTTACGTAGTTATGGTGCCAATGATATAATACTGGTTTTGCCATATCTTGCATATATGCGTCAAGATAAGAAGTTTCTTGATGGAGAAATAATTAGCATTGAAGTTCTTGGGGAATTATTGAGTTTTTATGGTGTTAATAAATACGTATTTGTTGATGTTCACAGCAGTGAAGTACTAAAATTTTTTAAGGGAGAAATCATTGAGGTTTCTGCATTCCCACTTTTTCGTGATATACTCTTAACATATGATCTTGTGAATCCACTTATTTTAGCTCCTGACGTTAAAGCTTTTAAATATGCTGAAGTTGTAGCCCGTAACATCGGTGCTGAATGCGATTACATTGTTAAAAGGAGGGATAGGAGTACTGGGGAAATTGAATCTTATGCTAAGGATCTGAATGTCAATGGTAGGGATGTAGTTTTAGTTGATGACATTATTACTACTGGAGGGACTATTGTTAATGCTGCAAAACTTTTAAAAGGTTATGGTGTAAATAGGATTTTTGCATGTTGTTCTCATGGCGTTTTTGTGGGTAATGCTATAACTAATATGCATAATGCTGGTGTTTACGAAATAATATCCACAGATACAATCGAATCTTATTATAGTCGTGTCTCTGTAGCTCCCGCTATAATTCCTGCAATAAAATCTTTGGTTGAGAAATAATTATGGAAAATATATTTTTCAGATTATCCTGTGAACATTCATCTCTTCCGATAGCTGAAATTAAAGCTATTATGGAAGCTGAGAATATACCATATAAACATAAGTTCTCGCCTCCATGTACATTAAGGGTTTCAATGCCTCTAAATTATGTTGATGTGGTTCTTAAAAGGTCTAGTATGACTTTATTTTGTGCAAAAGAACTTGTATTTTGTGATGCTGAATATAAGAGCATAATAAAATCTTGTAGGGATGTTGATTGGTCCTTTCTTTCCGGTAAATCTTTCTATGTAAGAGTTAAAAGGGTATTATCTTCTTCAATGATGCTCTCAACGAGGATTTTAGAATTAGAAATTGGGAGGATAATTAATGATAGTTTACATGGTTGTGCTCATGTAAATTTTAAATCTCAAGATATAACTATTATTGGGATTTTAAGTGGTGATAACTTTATTTTGGGTATTTTTTTAGGTGAATCTTCTAGAAGTGTTTTTCATTCAAGGTGGGTTGGTTATCGACCATTTATACATCCAAGTTCTTTAGATCCCATTACTTCTAGGCTATTTGTAAATTTATGTAGGGTTAGACGTGGAAATGTTTTTCTTGATCCATTCTGTGGGTTTGGTGGATTACTTATTGAAGCTGCATTAATTGGTTGTGAAGTTATAGGTTTAGATGTTGATGAAAAGATGATTCGTGGATGTAAATCTAACATGGAATTTTTGGGAATTAATAGATTTCATTTGATTTTGGGAGATGCTAGAAGTCTTCCACTTAAATCTATAAATTACGTTGCAACTGATCCTCCATATGGGAGAACGGCATCTACTAAAGGTATGAATTTAAAAATTTTATTATTAAATTTTCTTGAAGAAATGAAAGTTTTATTATCAAAAAATGGATATGTATGTTTAGCAGCTCCAATCAATATTGGTTTGAGCTATCTTGGTTTAAATGCTGGTTTTAATCTTGTTGAATCACATTTGATGAAAGTTCATAAAAGCTTGATTAGAGAGATTTGTGTTTTTAAATTGTAGGTGATCAATATGAGTGTGAAACTAGTATTTTTGGGAACAAGTGCTGGTTTACCGACTATAAAGCGTGGTTTATCTTGTATTGCACTTAAGTATTGTGGTGATTTATTGATATTTGATTGTGGTGAAGGTGCTCAGAGAAGTATGATTATGGCTGGTTTAGGTTTCCCTCAAAATTTTAAAATCTTTATTACACATATGCATGGTGACCATGTTCTGGGAATTTTAGGTTTGATTCAAACATTATCTTTGATGGATAGATCTTTTGATGTACATATTTATGGTCCTGCTGGTATTGCAGATTTTGTTAACTATAATAAGAAGATCTTGAATTTTCATTTATCATATAAATTATATTTGCATGAAATTAGTTCTGGCATAATACTTGATGATAAGAATTACATTATTAGAGCTGTGGAATCTGAGCATGTTAAACCCAGTTATGCATATTCGTTTGAGGAAAAACTTAAACCAGGTAAATTTTACCCTGAAAAAGCTTTAGCACTTGGTGTTCCTAGAGGTCCTTTATGGAAGAAGCTGCAGGAAGGGGCTCCCGTTCACAACATTTTTGGAAATTTAGTGTTTCCAGAACAAGTTATGGATCCTCCAAGGGCTGGTTTAAAAATTGTTTATTCTGGGGATACACGTCCATGTGAAAATGTTTTAAATTTAAGTAAAGGTGCTGACATTTTAATTTATGATTCAACTTTTGATGATTCTCTCGTTGATAAAGCTTTTTTAGATATGCATTCAACTGCTAGTGAAGCTGCTGAAATAGCAGCTAAAGCTAATGTGAAACTACTTGTTTTAACGCATATTAGTGCTAGATATGACTCTTCACATGAGATTCTACTTAAGCAAGCTAAAGAAAAGTTTAATAATGTTATTGTAGCCGAAGATTTTCTTGAAATATCCATTTCTAAGGATATGATTAGCTCAAAGCGATTAATTTAGTTTTCAGAAGTAAGCCAATCTATTACCTCATTAATTTTTTCACATACTATTTCCACAGTTATTGGCCCAAGTGGGGATTCCCCCTCCTTTTCACAAAATGATATTTGCCCCATATATGCTGCTTGTTTATTAAGATAAAACACCATCCTATCTTCAGTAATTGATCGTTTTAATACAGCTTTTGCAGCACTCAGTATTCTCCTCTTCCTCAGCATTTCACGTAGTTTTGATAGAGATTCTATATTCTTCTCTTCACTTACTAAAATCCTTTTGCCGTCCTCCTCTATTAACTCAACTTTTTCTGAGACAAAAATGTTTAATAATGCTTTTTTCACTTTATTTTCATCTTCTGTTGGTCTTACTTCAGTTTTAACTCTTATTTTCATAAATTGTCCATCATCTCCTCTAAAATTTTCAAAGTATTTTCTTCTAATTCCTCCTTTGTTCCTTCATTTATGATCACTTTATCTGCTAAAGCTATTACTTTACCTATCCCAATTTCTAATTCTTTAAAGTCTCTTTCTTGAAATTCTTCCCACGTTTTCGGGTCATCACTTCTCCCTCTATCTACAAGTCTTCTAAATCTAGTTTTTGGAGATGCATGTACAGCAACTATTACTACATTTCCAATTTTTCTAAATTCCTCAACTTCTTCTAAATTTCTAACACCTTCTATCAAAATTTTGTTTGAATCTATTTTCTTAATTTTCTCTATACATTTTAAAGCTATTATGTTTGCACCCATAGTTTTTCTCATTTCCATCATTAACCATCCCAGATTATTTAAAGTCGGCTCTATATTCCTATTTTTTGCTTCTTCTCTAATAACATCTCCCATAGTTATCGTAGTTATACCCATTCTTTTTGCAATTTCACTTATCATCGATTTTCCAGATCCCGGCATTCCTGTAAGGCATATTATGATTCTAATAGTACATCCCCTTTAAATATTTATTAAAGTTTATTTAGTTTTTCTCCTTATTTATTTGAGGTGTTTATTTTGGATCTTATTAGGGTTTTTATAGCAATTGATGTTGACGATAATATTTTAAACTCTTTAGTTAAGGTTCAGGAGGAAATGGCTTCTCTAAATTGTGACATTAAATTTGTGGAGAGGGAGAATATTCATTTAACATTAAAATTCCTAGGTGAGATTCCTCTAAGTAAAGTTAATGAAGTTTGTAATGTTATGAATAACATAAATTTTCCTCGTTTTATACTTGAGGTTAAAGGATTGGGTGTTTTTCCAAATCTTAATAGGCCTAGGGTTATTTGGGCTGGTGTTAGCGAAGGTTATCAAAAGGTTTTAGAAATCTTTAAATTTTTAGATTTTAATCTGAGAAAGTTAAATTTTAAATCTGAAATTGAAGAATTCACCCCACATATAACTATTGGAAGGTTTAGAAGTAGTAGAAATATTAATACATTTGTAGATTTCATTAAAAATTATAGAAATATTGTTTTTGGAAGGTTCAACGTTACTTCCGTGCGTTTAAAGAAAAGTGTATTAACTCCTAAGGGTCCTATATACTCAAATCTACATGAGGTTATGCTGGTGTAGTTCATATGAGCTTAAATGAAATTCTGTCTAAGGCTTTAAGTAGTCTTAAACCTAGTGAGGAAGAGCGATTAAAAATTGAAAATTTACTGTATGAATTTTTGAGTTATTTACAAGATTGTATTAAAAAACTTAATTTGAATATAGAAGTTGAAGTTGAAGGATCTATTGCAAAAGATACTTGGTTATCTAAGGAACAGGACATAGATGTCTTTCTAATCTTTCCTAAAAATTTTAATAAAAGTGATTTTAGGAAGGTAATTATAAGTTTAGCGAAATGTGTCGTTGGAGATAAATTTGTTGAAGCTTATGCTGAGCATCCATATGTAGAATTAAACTACAATAGTGTTAGGATAGACATGGTTCCATGCATTAAATTATCCTCTATTGATGAAGCCAAAACTGCTGTTGATAGAACGCCTTTTCATACAGCATACGTAAAAGCCAATTTAAATGAGAATCTTAAAGATGAGATTAGATTACTTAAAGGGTTTATGAAGGGTATAGGATGCTATGGTGCTGAAACAAAAATCAAAGGATTTTCTGGCTATTTATGTGAACTCCTAGTCTTATATTATAGGTCATTTTTAAATGTTTTAAATAACTCAATTAAATGGAAACCTTACCATACACTAATAGATATTGCGCATTATTATGATGATGCTGAAAAAGCTATTAAATTATTTAATGCTCCTTTAGTGGTTATAGATCCTGTAGATAAAAATAGAAATGTTGCTGCAGCATTATCAATGGAATCTATGTCAAAATTTATTTCTGCTGCAAGATTATTTCTAGAATCACCAGATTTAAATTTCTTTTACCCTGAATCAGTAAAACCTATGCCGAGGGATGAACTCATAAGGGAAATTAAGAATAGAGGGGATAGCCTAATATTCATAATTACGAAATGCCCAAAAGTTCATAGCGAAGTTCTTTGGGGTCAGTTATATCGCTCTCTTGAAGGATTAAAGAAGCTTATATTAAATTTTGATTTCCACATAATCAATTATGATGTTTGGTCTGATGAAAAAGGATTGGTCATCTTCATTTTTGAATTAGAGTCTTCAATACTACCAAATATAAAGAGACATGTGGGTCCACCAATTTACATACAAAATGAGGTTAAAAGCTTTTTAAACAAATATTTAAATTCACCCATGATCTTTTCAGGCCCTAAAATCGAAGGTTATAGATGGATTGTTTACATTAAGCGTAAATACGCAAACATTAAACAACTATTATCTGAGAAAATATTTACTGCAAAATTAGGCGATTTGATAAAATCTTCACTAAAAGAAAAATGTACGATTCTAGAAAATGAGGAAATAGTTGAATTATATTCTAGTAATAATGATTTTTCAACTTTCTTAACAAATTACCTTAAGGGAGTATATCCTTGGTTGATTAAAAATAACTATATATCTTCATCCAACTTCATAATATAGTTCTAAATTAAAACCAAAACGATGATGGGAGGAGCCTTTTCCACAAAGCTTCCTTTCTTTTCATAGTACAAACGAGACGTAAGTCATTAATTTGAAGTCCCTTGATTTTTACAATAATTTTATCTTAATTACTAATATGGGTGAGGATGAGCTTAGATGTGATGGGGCCGCTGGGATTTGAACCCAGGACCACCAGCGCCCCAGGCTGGCATCCTAATCCAAGCTAGACGACGGCCCCATAATTTTGCTCTCACAATCTATTAAATTGTTTATTTATGTTAATTAATTTCTCTACATGTTTTAATACTTCCTCTCTTATTTCTTTTGGTTTTGGCATATCAAAAACTATTTTACCATTACTTATCATTTTTTGCAGCATGGGTTTCATATTTCTACTACCACATTTAACGCATTCTGTTACTTTCTCATCTACTGGTAATGCTATATCTGTTAAGCATTCTTGGCATCTCCACACTTGTTTTCTGCCACTTGTTTTTCCTCTTTTAGCTAATGGTTTACCTTCAACTTCAACTATATCTAATGCAAAATCTATTGTTTTTGCGCTAGATATTGATGTTCCCACACCATATGCATCCACCCCTGCATTATTTAATTCTTTTATACTTTCTTCATCTAAGCCTCCTGAAACCATTATTTTCACATGTTTATATCCTCTTATATTTAATTCCCATCTAATCTCTCTAACTATTGCTGCCATATCTCCCCTCCTAGAGCTTGGGGTATCTAATCTTACGCCATATAGCTTCTTCCCAAGAGCTTCTGCGGCCATTATTGCTTCAGCTTTCTCATCATAGAATGTATCTATTAATGCTATTCTAGGTACATTTTCATCAATAATTTCATCAAATCTTTTCCAAGCCTCCTTTTGATCACCAATTATTATAATTAAAGCGTGAGGCATAGTCCCCACAGGAGATATTTCAATCAATTTTGCTCCCATAACTCCTGAGACTCCGTCTGCTCCACCTATGTATGCTGCTCTATCTATCATTGGTGAAATTGCCGGATGCATTCTTCTAATACCAAAGGAATATATCGGTTTAAATTCCGCTGCCACTTTCATATGAGCGGTCGCTGTTGCTATTCCTGAAGCTTGGCAAAGCAATCCAAGTATAGTAGTTTCTAAATGTCCAAAACTTCCATACTCTCCCTCTATGATCATTACTGGCTCTCTTATACCATTATATGTTGTCGAATAAAATATGCTTCCCTCAGGCATTGCATATAAATTTATTGGATACCCCTCAAGTAGGTGCAATTCTTCCTCTATTCCACATAAAATTCCCCAATCCCAATTTTTAGGGAGTCTCCCCGTGGTAACTTCTGCTACAACTTTAACTCTTTCTTTTCCTATCTTCTTTAGAATTTCCATCGTTCTTTCAAAATATATGTCTACAACCTTTCCACCTTTTATCTCCTCTTCAGAAGCTATATGAAACTTTTTCATACTTCTCATCTCATCAAATTTTCCAATATCTTGATAAAATCTTCTTCAATTTCTTTATTAATATTTCCACAAATCTCTTTTCAATAGTATTCATCTTTAATTCCCTTTCTATGGGATCTCCCTCCCAACTGCACATGGCTTCTAAAGTTCTTATAACTGAGTACGGCATGTATTTCAAATCGTATCCCCCTTCTAACATCGCTATTATCTTAGTATTATTATCCACTACATCATTAATGATTGTCTTGGTGAAATTATAGTATGTCTCTGTTGTATATCTAAGATCTGATACATTATCAGACCAATGTCCATCATACCCCGCTGAAATCAATATAATCTCCGGTTTAAACTGTTTAATTATTGGAACAGCTACCTCTATGAAGCACTTCTGCGCCATAGAGCCCGTGGAATTTGGTGGAAGTGGAATATTAATCTTTGTTCCTTCCCCCTCTCTAGCTCCAACTTCATCTATATTTCCACTTCTAGGATACAATGTTCTTCCATCCTGGTGAATTGAAATGTACATTACATTGGGTTCTTCATAAAAAATCTTTTGAGTACCATCACCATGATGTGAATCCCAATCAAATATACAAACTCTATCATACCCCATTTCTAAAGCCCTTTTAGCTACGATTGCTATATTATTTAATAAGCAAAACCCTTTAGCCCTATCTCTCTCAGCATGATGTCCAGGAGGCCTACATAAGACAAATGTTCTTTCCAAATCTTCTTCTAAAGCTTTTAAACCTCCTCCAGCAGCCAATAATGCTGCATAATACGAGTTCTCCGAAACCATAGTATCTGGAGCTATTCTTCCACCGCCATGAGACGCTAAATTTTTTATCTTGAGAATAAGCTCCTCTGAATGTACCTTCTTAACCTCTTCTTCGGAGGCTAATCTTGGCTCTACTAATCTAACAATTCCTTCCTTATAAATTCGTGAACTACTTAAAGCATCCCAAATCTTTATAATCCGCAATGGATTTTCCAGATGTCTCTTAACTTTATGGCTTAAATAATCCTTCGAATATACGACAGCTACCTCTTCCACAAATATAACTCAGTAACAAAACTATTTGAAAAATATGTTGATAGCTATTACTTAAGGTTTGAAATACTATATTATAAATCAATATTTTGGTGAATTATATTTTGGGCGATAAAGATATCCTTCTAAAACTATCAAAACTAGAAAGTTATATGGAAGAGATCAGAATCGATATCGGATACCTAAAAAACATTATAAACAATCTTGTAGACTCTTTAAGCTCAAATAACCTTAGAAACGAAATGCTGCAAAGAGATATGATCATTTATGAGGCATTAAATGAAATGAAAATAGCTGTAAACGAGATCTTGAACATATTATATGAAAAAAGGTAAAAATATAGTTTTATTTATGCTTGTTTAATAGATCACGCTTATCTTAAAATCTGTAATTCCACCATCATAGAATATTGTTCCCCTATATGTATTTCCTAATTTCCATGGGCTTGCAGATACATCTTCCTCAGCATATATTGTTGCTATACAACCTTGTGGTATCAACAAACATCCACTTGAAATTATGACATCTTTTGATGATCCATAAACACTTCCAAATAACCCAATACCATTTATTTCTACATTATTATTGCCACTAAATGTTACGTTCACCTTTTGATTTTCCGTATCTATACTCACGCTTTTTATCTTTATTGTTGTGGTCCCCATATTTCTAATCACTATTTGTATTCTTATATGATTTGTTGATGGGTTTAGTATTATCTTTGAGTCTGATGTATCGATTTTCACTATGTTTATTGCCCCACCGAACCATCCCATCATTGTTGATGCATATGCTACTGCCATTCCCAGCGATACTGCTAATAGTATTAATGAGACCATTATTGCACTTATTCCCTTATTACTCATTTTATCCCTCTAGACTTTTATGGTTTATAACTTATTTTACCTAGACCCATTTGTGCAGTGACTTTTTATATGTTTTTCACAATATTACATCAAGTTGTTTTATTGCAAATAATGCTACTGACAGTGGGATACTTACTCCCTCCAACTCTCTTTCATATGTAAATATTGCTTTTTCAAAGCCGTATCCCCTCATATATGCTATTTTAATGTCTCCTTTATATGTGATCATGATTTCTCTACCCCATCTTCTTTTTATGAATAATCTTTTATCTCCATATATTGCTTCCATCGGTCTCATAAACCCCATCCTATATGCTTCAAAAATCTTTTCCTCTCCCCTTTTTATAATGAATCCAGCGATCTTGTAATTTTGGAATATTATTGTATATTCTTCCGGATCCTTTATTTGGTATATGGGTTTTAGAATTCCTATTCTCTTAGCTTGTGCTATTAATTTTCTTTCGTCGTTTATAATTTTGTAAATATTTATTGGCGGTTCTATATTTTCTAAAGGTTTATGATATGATAGTATTAATGTATTTTTCAATTTATTTTCGTAGTTAATTATTTTTTGCATTTTCTCTATTGATATGGAATATTGTTTTGAATTTTTATTGTATTCAATAATATTTTCATGTATGAAGTTTTTCATAATTGCACTTACTCTTCTTAAATCCGTCTTCTTCCCTAATTTTCTTGCAATATCTTTTGATGTAAATTTATGTATAGTTTTGCTTCTGCTGTTTTCAGCTTCCATTTTAATTATTTTTATTATCTTATATGTTAATTCTGGATCTGGATTCAACTTTCATTGCCACCATAATATTTCTTAATTCTTTCTCCAATTCACTCTTCTTTTCATTAAGTCTACAAACTTCTTCTTGTAAGTTTTCTCTTCTTCCTGTTAACATTTTAACCTCCTTCTCCAATCTGTCCTTCTCATTTTTAAGTTCCATTACTCCTTTTTCTAGATCTTTACTTTTCTCTTCCAGTATTTTTAGGTAGGAAATTCTTAAATTTGTATTCTTAAGTATCTCTTCATATTCCTTAACTTTTTCAATTAATGTATTTGCTATGCTTGATATCATTCTTTCTCTCTCTTCAATCCCCTTTTCCCTTTTTTGTAATTCTTCTTCATACATTAATAATTCTTCCATTCTCCTTTTAGTTTCCATATCTCTTCTCTCAATTTCTTCTATTACACTTTTTATCTCCATCTTTGTTGATGTTATTTGGTCTATTATTCCTTTATATTCTTCTATTAACTTTTTTAAATTTGATGCTGTCTCAACGGTCTCCTTCTGTACTGATGTTGTGGTGGCTATATTTTTCATTGCATTTATTTCTAAATCTTTTATATTGATTATGTTCTTCATGGTTTCTTGATGTATTGCATATACGTTACCTATTTTTTCTGCTATATTATTTATGTTTTTATCAATTGCTTCCTTTAATTGTATCAATGTTTGTGTTGCATTTTCCATCCTTTTATTTAAATCATCTATTATAGTTATCCTTTTCAAAACTTCTTTTTCAAAATCTCTCTCTGTAATTTTCTCAGTTAATTCTTTAATTTTATCAATTTCATGAGTTAATTCCTCAAATTTCTTACTTGAAGTTATAATTTTTCCTACAGATTCTTCAATTTCGTTGGGTTGAATCTTTTCCAGCTCTGCTTCTATTTTCATAACTCTTGTAGTTGTATCGTTTAATTTGTCGTTTAACATATTTAGTGTTTGCATGATCCATTCCAGTTTTTCCTTTAATTCTTTTGCATTAAATTTGAACATTCCTCTCTTTCTAGAATTTGAATTTTGATATTAAAATCATATTATGCTTAATTTTTGGTTTTAAATACGATTTTATGTTTTAAAATTTTGGGTTTGTAGTATATAATGATTTTACATAGAATCATTAAGAGTCCAAAGATAAATTATGACAACTTTAATCTTATAATATTTAAGCCTAGAATACATAAGGATGCATCCATCTTAGCTTCATATAAAATTTGCAACGACCAGGTTCACGTCATTGTAGCTGAACATAATGGTGAAGGCTTATACATGATATCTGAACCTGACCTCATAGATATTGAATTAAAAGTTTATAGTGAGCTCTCAAAAATATTGAAATTTGAATTAAACCTTCCATTTATTAGGTCTCATACAGATTTATCCATGCATGTTCGTAATCAAGTTTTAAGGATAGCCCAGGATTATGGCTTTAAAGACTTATATGAATTAAGTTTAGATCGTATCATATATTATATTTCCAGGGATATTGGTTATGGGTATATAGATCCTCTAATACGTGATGCAGATATTGAAGATATTAAGTGTGTTGGTCATGATACCCCATTCCTTATTTGGCATAGAAGATTTGGTCATCTTGATTGGCTTACCACAAATATTATTCTAAATGAATATGAATTAAATTCATTAGCTTCTAAACTTGCTCATATGTGTGGTAAACATGTTTCTATAGCCTTCCCCATCGTGGATGCCATTTTACCTGATAAGCATAGGCTTTCCATATGTTATGGTAGGGAGATAAGTTCCAAATCAACTAATATTTGTATTAGAAAATTTAGAGAGAAACCATTTACTATTATGCATTTAATTTATGATTTCTCGACTTTAAGTCCGCTTATGGCATGTTACTTATGGCTTTTAATTGAAAATAAGCGGAACATATTCATCATTGGCGGTACTGCCAGTGGTAAAACTACACTTTTATGTGCTTTAGGTGCATTGTTTAAGCCGGGGTGGTCTGTTGACTCCATAGAGGATGTTCCTGAAATAAAGATTCCAGTCCATGGCTGGGAACCTCTTGTAGCTAGACATGTTTATTCATTGGATAGTAAACAGTTTGAAATCTCCCTTTTTGATTTAGTTAAAGTTGCTATGCGTAAACGTCCAGACTATATTGTTGTTGGTGAGATTCGTGGTGAAGAAGCTTATGTATTATTTCAGGCTGCTGCAACTGGGCATGGTTGTATGTGCACTATGCATGCTGACTCTTTGGAGTCAGCAATTAAGCGTCTCTCCTCTCCACCAATGAATGTTTCCACAACCTATATTCCACTTATGAATTGTGCCATTGTATTGAGAAGCATTGATATTGGTAAGAGTATTAGAAGGAGGGTTGTTGGTATTTATGAGATGAAATCCTTCAATGATTATCATGAGATTTTCAAATGGGTTCCAGTAAATGATAGTTTTGCACCGTTTTCAATTGATTCAATAGTATCCTCCAGTATTCTTTTGAATAAAATTGCTGAAGAGCGTGGATGGTCTTCTAGGGATTTGGTTAATGAGATGAAAGTTAGGGTGGCTTTTCTTGAAGATTTGAATAAACGTGGTGTAAGGGAGTATGATGATTTTGTTTCTTACCTCAGATTATTCAATTATTCTAGAAGTTCAAAGGTGATTGAAGTTGTCCATGGAACCTAGAAAATTATTTCTTATTCCATTGGGTTTTGCTTATAGAATTTTTGGTGGTATGGCCAACAGTTTTTCAAAAAAGTTTGGTTTAAATGATGCTATTCTCCGTTCTGGACTGAGGATTAGCCCACAAGGTTATTGTTCAATATTCCTCTTCATAATATCCTTCATAATCTTACCCGTTTCAATAATTTTTTCATGTATAATTTTCCTATGTAATTTATCCTTACTTCTATTTATTGTCCCAATACTTCTTATCCTTATTAGTATTATATTTCTCTATGTTTTCCCATTGATTAAATCATCTATGCGCAGTAATGGTGTATGGTCCGAGCTTCCCATAATATCCACATATTTTAGTATACTGGGTTTATCTCATGTACCAATTTATAGGGGGTTTGAAAAGCTAGTCTCTCAAAACATATTTCCTTGGTTTAAATTTGAAAGCGAATTATTCTTTATAGATTATATGTTTTTCAGTAGGGATCCATTAGTTTCCATAAAGAATCTGATTTCCAATCATCCTTGTAAAGATTTTAGGGATTATCTAGATTCATATGTTAGGTATGTGGAGAGTGGAGGTTATCCCGCGGATTTTCTATTGGATTATAGTTCAAAGTTGAGTGATCGCTTCTCACATGAATTTAAACGTTTTTCTGAGGATGCTAGTTTATTCGGCGACATAATAATATCATTATTCGTTTTTCTACCTTTAGGTCTAATTAGCATGTTTATAATAATGAATCCCATAAGTTCATTATCATGGTTGAGATTATATGGTTTTATTCTCTCACCAATTATAACCATCTTAATTTTCGTAGTTGTTGACTCAAATCAATTGAAGTTTCCATTTAATTTTGGTAGATATAAACGTTTATTCCTCATATCATTCTTAGGCTCTATACTTATTACAACTATTTGTAATATTTTTAGTTTGGATTTTCCATCATTATTTACTCTCTCTGTTACTTCATTACTAGCTCCACCATGTTTGCTTTATGAGTTCGACATTAGAAAGGCGAAATTATTGGAATTGAATTTACCGAAATTTGTTAGAGATATTTCTGAATCAATAAAGGTGGGTTTAAGTATTGAGGATGCTATGGTTCTCATGGAAAAGAATTCATATGGTTCCACTTTAAATGGAATTATTAGGAAAATTAATCGTTCTCTCTCTTTTTCTTTAACTAGTGTTAGTGAAATATTTAATGAAATAATTTCTGGGATAAATTCATGGTTTGCAAAAGCAACATTTTGGCTTATTGGTGAAGCCATATCTACGGGTGGTGGACGTTCTGAAGTTTTTTCACATCTTTCTAAGTTTTGTGAAGATTATTATTACTTTAAACATAAAGTTGAGAGTGAACTTAGAATATATACTTTGATAGGTTATTCTTCTTCAATAATGTTACTTTTCGTAGTTTCTCAACTCATCAAATTCTTAAACATTTCATTATTTGGCTGGTCTGTACCATTCAATATCGTCCCAAACATAACTTCATTTGATAAAGAGTTGAGCTCAATTTTGGTAGATACAATTTATTCTGTGATTACTTTCTTATCCTTTTTGATCGGTATTTTGGTGGGTAAAGTGTCTGGTGGGACCATTTTCAGCGGGTTTAAACATGCACTAATTTGCTGTTATATATGCATTTTAGGCATTTATGGGGTGTCTTCCTTATGGTGAATAAAGAGGCATTAATTCTTCCTTTAGCTATACTTTTCCTATTACTTATAACTCCATGCTCAATTTGCCAATTGTATTATCCTCTTGCTCCACCATTTAATGAGTTTCAATATTTATGCCATTCCCGTGGGACAGGGTATTACTCTTACTCTTATGATATATATCGTGGTATGCTGAAGGGTTATTGCACATCCACTAAAAATATTGGTTCATTACTGGATGAGGCTGATTTAACTCTTTTCCTAAATGGTGTTTTTTCATCCCCATTTAATGGTTTTATTAAAAGTTTACGTATAAGATACACATTTAAAGGTAAATTGTATGTTAAATCTATCTGTTTACCCAATACGTTTTCAGCTATGGCTGAAGTTGGATTGTATGTAGATTTTACCAATTTAAGAGTAACTTTGACTTCTAAAACTTTAACCCTGTACTACTCTGGTGAAGATGAATACATTTTCTATGATGTGGGTAAGAGGGTGTTTAAAGATGTGAATCTAAAGGTTAGTAAAGGTGATCTTGTAGCTTTTTCAGTTATTTTATCTATACGTAGCATATCCACTGGAGCCTTAGAAGATTACGCATATTCTCTAGCGGACTTTATGAGTGGAGATTATGGTTTACTAATTTCCTTATCAATAGAATACCTAGAAGATTCATATATTATTGGGTCAATAAATGCATCTAAGGCATATGTGAGTGATAATATTTTAATAGATGGATACTTGGTGAATAGTAACGGAAACGGTATAGCTCAATCCACAATTAAACTATATATCGATGATAATTATATTTCATCAACATATACTGATAGCAATGGTCATTTTACTTTTTCATATACGATACCAATAGATATTGCCTCAGGGGAGAGAAAGTTTAAAGTTCTTTTTGAAGGAAATAACTATTACTCATCATCTGCAAAGGAGTTCACCGTGATCATACCGTCCTTTTCATTAAGTGCTTCAAAGTATAGTTTAAGAATACCTGTGGGATCCATTAGATATATAGATCTATACATTAACGATCTTTACGGTTATGATCTTCCGGTTGAAATAAATGTTGCTGCTCCACCAGATTGGTTGGATTACGGTCTTTTAGGAAATAATCCATCGGATCCTCCATTCCAGCTTTATTTGTATTTTATTGCTCGTGATGTAGGCGAAGCTGAAATAGAGATTTCTGCTAATGGTCCTGACGGTCAAGCTAAGAGAATAATTCTTCATATAGAAGGTTTCATGGAGCCAACATATACAATTTCAGTTACACCGGAGATTAATGAGGTTTTTCAAAGTTCATCAATACAATATAGCGTTGTAATAACTCCAATAAATGGTTATGAAGGTAATATAAACTTATATCTTGAACATGGAGGATTAATATGTTCATCATTTTTCTCTACAAATCCAGTGATGATCTCTTACTATGAAAAAACCGTCACTTTAACCATCACTGTAAATTCATCTTCAAATGTGGGATTATATGATTTGATCGTTAAGGGTGTTGATAATAATGGCTTAACTATTTATAGTAATCCATTTAAACTTAATGTTAAAAGAGCTCCATATTTTAAAGTTTTTGTACAACCGAATTTCACATCGATATTTAATGATGAGTGGGCATTATTCCATGTTAATGTAACTGGATACAATAACTTTAATGGTATGGTGAATCTTGAAGTTTTATCTACTGAAAAATACTTTAAATACAATTTTTCGAAGAATCCTATATTTATATCCCCCTCAACTCCAACAGATGTTGTTAAGCTTAATGTATCATTAATAACTGATGTTAATGGATTGTTCCATTTAACTCTTCATGCATATTCAGATACTTATGAAGATTTCTATTCATTTACTATTGAAGTTAAATGTCGACCATTAATTAAATTACATTATATTAATTGGGTTTATGGTTCTTGGCATTATGAGAATAAGTTTTTACCTTATGAGGCTATGGGTATCATAGTTAAATATGATCCCCTGAAAAACTGCTCCCTAATTTTGCCTCAAAGAGTGTTTGGAGAATTTAATTCCTCCAAAATAGATTTTACCACAGATAATAATGGTTCACGCAGTTTTATAGTATTCTTAAATGGTTTGAATTGTCCCATTGGTTTATATGAAATACTCCTTTTGGATGATTCAAACAATATTATTGGTAAAAGCCACTTTCATGTTGATGGATTAAAATTGAGTTACTCAACTTATAACGATTATAGTCATAATGACATTAATTTTTATCTCCATTGGAATGTTGATAATACTCCCTTGAGATTTAGAAATAGAACTCTTGAGGCTGTTTTAAACTCCTCAATTGGTGTTTTTAGAGGATACTTCATTGATGATTATGGAGTTATAAAGGTAAAAGTCCCACCATTAAAATTTAGTGAAGATTTAAATTATTCAATATATTATGCAAATTCATCATTTAAAGTTAAATCCACAAATTCAACTTTCCTCTTCACAATCATACCATTCAAGAATATCTTGTGTGATCTCTATAGTTTTGTTTCCAAAGACTTCAATTTTAATTTGAAAATGAGATTTTACTATTCCTCTGGGGATCCGGCAAAGGTTGAGATTTTAACTTTAATTTATTATGGAAATGTTGTTAATACTATTAGATCCACAAGTGATGATTATGGTTTTTCATCCATAACCTTCAATACAAGTTTCTCCCGAAATATCACTATTAAATTAATGTTTAGAGATGTCAACACAGCTTTTGTTTCAAGGATTGGTGATTCCTGCAATTTAGTTTGGAATGAGATTATAGGTGTCTTATGTAATGTTAACTTTTATGACAATTATGTTGAATTTGCCTTGATCTCATCGTCAAAATTCATGGACTTGAGCTGCATCCTTTACGTTACTTTTTATGATAATTTTGATAATGTTTATTACTCGTATTCCATGCCTGTCTCTTTGATTCATGGATCTATATCATATATTCCATTTCCACTCTCAAAAGCTACTTCAAAAATTTATTTCAGCATTTTCTCCCATGGCAACAAACTTTTTGAAGGGTATTGGGTTAGGGGTGAATTTTCATGGAAGATGTTGTAGAATATGTTTTTGTCGCTTTCATGTTTTTTCTATTAATATCCTCCAGCACCATCTTTATTGGATTCTTGGCTAAAAATTATATAATTAGATCAAAACCAGATATTGAGCTTATATTTGATACTATTACTTCCATCTTAGCTCCTGAGAACTGTCTAGACCCAATTTTAATGCAATCATTATGTAAAAATTACTCTCTTACTTTTGGATATTACTTGGGTTATGATGAATTTAGAGATTTGATTAATTTTGAGGATTTCTCTTTCTCAATATTAATTACACCACCATTACACGTGGATATTTCTTTCAAAGACGGTTTTATAATAATTAATTCATTTAATGTTTTTAATGATGTTCCTTGTGGAGATATTGCTTATATTCATATATTCCATAACAATAATTTTAATCAAAGTTTTCATATACACTTAGATAGTGGTGTGGGAGGCTTATTCTTAGGGTTTAAGCCAGAACTAGCCGTGGTCTTTGTTGAATATGGTCCATTATTTGGTGTCGGAGTTTTTGGAGATTATAGAGTTTCTTATGGGTCATTTTTAAATGGTTTCATATTTCTATCATCTTTAGAGAGGAATTTAGGGTATAGTCTAATGGATGGTGTTATTGGTGGAAGCATATACACAAATATTACGGATGAGGGTTTAATCTTTTATACTAGGGAATTCAGTCATGATTTTAACATTTTTCATGGATACTTAAATGTATCCACATTTTTCAGAGGGTTTGGAAGTATCAGGGTTGATTTTGGGGTTTGTTCAAAAGATTATGATAACTTCACAATAATAATCAGTGATTATTTTTCAATAAGCTCCATTAATATTGAAAGATATGATTTAAGGATTCCAATACACAGTAATTTTCATGGAAGCAATCTTAGGATGTTTTTAAAGTTTACTCGTATTGATGGTGAAATATACATATACTTTGGAGGATGGTCTGCTCAATCAAATTTCACACTAAATTGTGATATACCTTTATTTTCTAAAAATATCCTAATTCCAACACCACTATCACATAATTTATGGTCTTTATGGTTTGATCATTTTAAAAATCTTAATGATTATTATGAGATTCAAATGCCTTGTATACTTGTATATACTTTTAACTCAACATATCACATAATGTTTCTACCATACCTGAACATTTCCATAGGTTTCATGATAGGTAAAGGGGAATACTTTAGATTTTTAACTTTTGATAAACATGTCATTCTATGTATAATGAGTACTTACTCCAATACTTTAGGATTTAATTGTAAGTTAATTGAAAATTTCCTTCCCCTCCTCATGGAAATTTATAAAGCTGTTAATATTGGGTGGATTGCTCATGAATAATTTTGGGATTTCAAAGATAACTGAACTTTTGTTAGCTATGGTTATAATTTCTTCCACTTCCACCCTACTAACTTCTTTTAGTTATAATATGGTGGGAGGTGAAGATCTTTACTCAATAACTTTTAGATTATTTTCAACATTAGAGAGTCATGGATATCTAACCATATTAGTATTCTCAAATAATTGGGATGACCTTGTGAACTATATAAAACCTTTACTGCCCAGCAACATATATTTCAAAATTTCTGTCTACGATGAAGACTTAAACGAAATCTTTTCTTATGGAGTAACTCCTTACAATTTTACTCAAGTAGTCTCTGTGCCATTTTTATTGAGTTATAGGGGGGTGACTAGAATAATTGTTCTCCAAATTTGGAGATAAAGGGCAAATAATAATCATTTTTTCAATTTTATACGTTGTTTTACTCTATCAGTTATCATATTCAATTCCACATTATTCCCCCAATGTTTATTTCTCAAAAGATTATATTGATATGATAAATATCATGATAAAGAGATCTGCATGTGAAGCCTTCGTTTTTTCCATTAATGGTGGAAATTTTTCTGAACGATTATCATTGAATTTTAAGGTGTTGGAACATTTTTATCCATTATTAATAGATGTGCTTTCATACAAACTAACCTTTAAGGAGGATTTGGTGTATGCTGAAATAAACTTCTATGTATATGACTTTAAATTTAATTGCAAATATTATTTTAATTGCAATTTTTGTCTCGGTTTAGTAATAAATAGTATTGAGCCATTCACTTCACCATTACCATCTATGAGAGGATTGAAAATTAATGTTAAAATTTTTGGTGATGATGAAATCTTTAATTATCCATTAAACTTCACAGTTTCTTATTCCTACAATCAATACCCTCTAACTATATATCCGCAGGTGCAATACTTGCAGGATCAAACCTATGCACTTATCTTCGTAATTCCCATAAATATTGACGTTTTCACCTTAAATATTTCTGATTGGAGGGGGGTGCACATTAATGTTAAAATCAAATACTAATGGACTCTCAAATATAATCTCCAGTTTAATAATATGTTCAACATTTCTGTTTCTCTCATTAACCATGTTCTATTTTGGGTCTTCTTATATAGGTGTATTGCAATCCAATTTGAAAATGGAATCTTCCATAAACTTTTTACGTAATGTTAGATTGCAAATGAATAGATTGTCATTCATTAATGATTCCATAACCATTTTCAATTCTAACTACATAATTCATTTCCTTGAACAAGGAAACATAACCATATTTATCAATGATATCTGTATTGGTGTTTTCCCATATGGCTCCATGGCGATCTATACCTATTATTCTTCATCACCAATACATATTAATGATTTTATAAGGTTTAATGATACTTGTGGCTTAATATTTAAGTCTGATAATAAGATAGGTTTTGCACCATCCATTTCAATAGTTAATTTTGGCTCTAATTTTTACATGAAATTCTTCATAATTAGGGATTTTAAATGTATTAATAGATCATTCCATATACTTATCAAAAATATTTCTAAGAATCGCTACATTATTCAATGTAATGGATTTTTGAATGTAAGTGTTACTGGTTTCTATAATATTTCTAAGAATCTAAATGTTTATGGCACCATAAATCTCCTTTTTGAATTAGTTTTCTTTGAGGTGATTCCCATATGATCTCTTCAGAAGTTTTTTCATCCATAATTTTGGTTAGCGTCATTTTAGTTGTTGGCATTTTAGGTGCTCAGATATATACTTCATATCATAATGCCACTATGATCTCTTTTGAATTGAAGGATGTTGAATCCTTTTTTAGAGCTTTGGTATATAATTTAAATTCCCTAACGCCTATGGTTTATGAATTCTCCCTTAAACATGGAATCATAGAATTCTATGCGAATGGTTTCCAATATTTATTTTTTAATAATGAGACTATTTTTGCATCCTATGTATTTATTATAAGATATAATTGTATACATAGGATTTATCCATCTCAAAAGCTAATTATTCATAGTGGGAATCTAACATACCTATCATATTCAATAATTGGTTATGATAATCACCTCGAATTACATTTATACCCAATTTTTATGAGTGAAAATGATTCAATTATTGTTTATACAATAGTCTTTAATGTTAATTCTTCTTTAAAAATTGTTGAAGGTGCATTTAGTTTCACACCAAAATTATCTATAATTAAACGTTCATGTAGTTTTCTTGAACCTAGATGGGTTTACACATTTCTCCAATATAAAAATGATTCTTTTCAAAGATATTATCTTGCTCACATATTTCATCCATTGATTTTATATTGTGGAGTGATTTTGGTGGATGTTAAAGGGTGACAATTATGAGCAATATTATTTCCAATTGTATTTTAACATGTAGTTTTATTTTATCCATCTTCTTTGCTCTATCTTCCATAAACGTTTATTGTAGCAATATTTTATACGGAGACCAAGTATATTATTTGACGTTATATTTCATTAGGGAATCAATTAAGTGTAACGTTTATAATTGCAGGAATTTAGGTTTTCAATCGTTTATGCTTTTAAGGATAAATATTTATCCTAAACTTATTGGGTTTACAATTTCAATAGATAATTATACATTACTCTTATCTAATGAAAATAAAAATATGCTTTTTAAAGTTCAATTATATCATATTAGCAACGTAATATATGTTCACTCTGAAGTATTGATATTCAATGAATATCTTTTTATCTCCATAACGAATAATGATGGTTTAATATTTATTGAACTTAAGGGTTAATCATTTACTACATGAATCTTCCATGTCTCAGTCCTCTAGATCGCCTTATCCTCCTCTATTTGGCTTTTTATTTTCTTTATTGTTTCTTCACCCATTAATGGTATCCTTCTTAAATCTTCAATTTTTGCTCTTCTTAAGTCTTCTATGCCTCTGTATCCTGCTCTATATAGCATTCTTGCTCTAATTCTCCCTATACCTCTTAATTGCACAAGTTCAAGTAGTTCTGTTTTGCAGCCATATTCTAATCTCATGGTTATCTCCTCAAGTTTCCCCACATGCGCTTTTAACCCTAAAACTTTACATATTTCTGCCGCTGAATACATTAGCCATTGTGCTGTACTTGCAAGCATATATATGTCGCCTGAGCCTACATCATACTTCTCTATGATCACATCTTCCTTCTCTTCATTTATCCAGTCATTTAGCATCATTGCGGTCTTTAACGCTTCTAAATATGATGTTTCGCTTTCATCCATAATCTTTAAAACATCTATAAGCAACTCATCTTTCTTATCCAGGGCCTTTGACAAGAGATCTCTTCTATCCCTTCTTGTTAAATACAATCTTGGTACATCTGGAGTTGTTGATATCAAATGTAGGTATGCCAATTCCTTAGCAGCTGTACTTCTTCTCTTCAATCCATCTATGATATATACTGCTGATAATGGGTCTATGTATAATTCTGACACCCTTAACCCAAGTTTTGTGGAATATATGTATTCGCCATCAAATCTTATCATGCCATTTTCCAATAGGAATTTCAATACATTTTTAAGGGTATTCCTTATATGGATTCCACTTCCATATTGATGATAATAAAATGTTCTTTCTAGAAATTTAATTATTCCCTCCTCTGTTTTCACAAAGTCCGTGGCTATTATTGCCAATATATGTGATCTTAAAGCTGGTTCAGAAGCTAGTCTTGACCATATTCTCTCAGGTGGTGCTTTCACGTAATTTTCAAAAAGAAAATCCTTTTCCTCCTCTGTTCTCGCTATTAATATGGCGTCACCATTTTCATCGTATTTAGGTCTTCCAGCTCTACCAGACATTTGATGGTATTCAAGAATAGGTATTATTTGGCTTCCTATACTACTATCATATCTATGATACCTCTTTATTATTACTCTTCTGGCTGGAAGATTTACTCCTGCGGCAAGTGTTGGTGTTGCGCATATGGCTTTTATATTAAATTCTCTAAATGCTTTTTCAATGGTATTTCGTTGGTGGCTTGATAGTCCTGCATGATGGAAGGCAACACCACTCTTTATACATGTGGCTAATTGTTCACTTATTCTTGTGGTTTCCTCTGAAGTAATTATTTCATCAGCTATTTCCATTAATTTCCTTTTCTCATCTGATTTTATATATCTAGATACTAATGGTATTAGTTTTAATGCTGTTTCCTTAGCATCATTCCTAGTATTTGTAAATATAAGTACTTGTCCACCCTCCTCTAGGGTTTGTCTTGTCAATGCATGGCATGGATCCATCTTCTCCTTTGAAACTTCTACAACACTTTGATCTTCATATATTATTTTTTGGTCCATATATACTCCCTTCTTTAAAGATACCGGTCTCCAATCACTCCTCACTAATTCCGCTTTCAACCATTCTGCTATTTCTTCCGAATTCCTTATTGTTGCACTTAATCCTATTAATTGGGCTCTTGGATTTATTAATTGTAATCTTGATAATACAACTTCCAGTGTTGGGCCTCTATCAGGGTCGTTTAGAAGATGTATTTCATCTGCTATTACAACCTTTATCTCGTTTATCCATGAAGGTTTACTTCTAAGTATACTATCCGCCTTCTCATTGGTCATGACAATTATATCATAATTTTTAAGCCATGGTTCTGTACTGTCATAATCTCCAGTACTTATTGTTATTTTTATTCCTATTTCGCTGTATTTTTGCAGGTCTTCATATTTTTCTGAGGCTAATGCCTTTAACGGTGTTAAATATATTGCTTTCCCTCCATCCTCAGTTAACTTCTTCGTAATAGCTAATTCTGCTATTAAAGTTTTTCCGGAGGCTGTGGGTGCTTCTATGATTAAATTTTTACCGTTAAATAAACCACATTCTATAGCTTTTATCTGTGGTGGGTACAGTTCATTTATACCACTTTTTAATAATACCCTTTTTATATTGTTTGATATTGGCAGATCATTTATTTTAATCCTCTTCCCTCCATCTAAGTTGGCATTACGTATCCCGGTCTTGCCTCAAATAGTATTCCTTCCTTTAGTAATTTTTCAATTATTTCCAGTGTTGTATTTTTTGGTATTTCTTGTTCTCTCTCTATATCTTCTGCAATGAAATCCTTTCTTAAAGGTCCGCCCACCTCTTTAACTTTACTTCTAATATATTCCATTATTATATTCATTCTATCTCTTTGAGACTTCGGTTTTCCTGGGAGTAGTGTATCTAGGTCTATGGTCTTTGTTTCCACATCATATGCAGTTGTTTCTAAAACGTAGTTCATTAATTTTATTGCAGCATCAGCATCTTCCTCGGTTGCTACGTCTTTTAGGGACATTTTGGCTCTTGCTTCCGTCATTCTAACTAGGGCCTCCAATTGCCTTGGTGTTATTGGTATACTTCCTGATTCTTTGCCATACTTTCTCATTTCAACGTAATATCTCTTTATCCTTTCCAGAGCTTCATCAGATATCCTTGGTTTAACATTTTTCCTCATATATGCTATATATTTTCTCAGCAATTCTGGTTCTATTGGTGGTGCTGTCACATAACCTTTTATTTGATGTAATTTTAATATGTGTTCACTCATCTTACTATCTCTCTCCTCATCCGGTAAATCCTTTATTGGGAAAACTAAATCAAATCTTGAGAGTATAGTTATTGGTAAATTCACATTTTCAGTTATTGATTTTTGTTCCACAAATCTTCCAAGTGTTGGGTTTGCAGAAGCAAGTATTGATGCTCTTGCATTTAACGTTGCAACTATTCCTGCCTTAGCTATACTTACCGTTTGTTGCTCCATAACTTCATGCATAGCAACTCTATCTTCACTCCTCATTTTATCTATTTCATCCACGCAGGCTATTCCTCCATCCGCTAATACCAATGCCCCCGCTTCTAAATACCAATCTCCTGTGGATCTATCCTTTACAACAGCAGCTGTTAATCCAGCTGCTGTAGAACCTTTTCCAGATGTATATATCCCCCTTGGCGCTATTCTTGCTACATATTGTAATAATTGGCTTTTAGCAGTTCCTGGATCTCCAACCAATAGTATATTCATGTCTCCCCTTATTCTAACACCATCTGGAAGTATTTTCGGTACCCCCCCAAAAAGTAGGTATGCTATCCCCTCCTTTATCTCCCTATAACCATATATTGATGGTGCTATGGACTGTATGATCTTTTCATGTATCATAGGGTCCTTAGCCATCTTCTTTATCTTCTCTTCATCTTCTGATGTTATTTCTATTTCTTCCAATCCCTTTTCGGATAGTTCTATATTATTTACTTCCATTTCCGGTCTAAACGTTGTAGTTAATCCAGTGGCTGAGTACTCTCTAACTGACCTTACCACCCCTACCAATATTACTCTATCACCAGGTCTCGCTATATCCACAAGGTCTTCTCTTGCTATTGCTTCTATGGATCTTGGAAGTTGTGCTGGAGGTAATTCCTCAGGTCTTTCTTGCACTGTTAATCTCTGCCAATCTATAAATTCCGATTCCTCTGGAATTAATCTAAATGATGCTTTCCCTCTACAATGTGAACATTTCTCTGGTGGGTTTATTCTCTCATTAGGGCTGCTTGCCTCTACATATGTTATGCCAGCACATTTTTCACATCTATATGCTCCCCTTATTATTTGTTGTTTTATTGATGAAACTCTTGTTAGGATACCCTCAATCATTATTAATTTGCCTATCTTATCAGATTTTATCCTTCTTATTGGAGTTACCTCCGGCAATTTCCTGAACCTTGCTGAAAATCTTTTAATTTTCCTAGCATAACTTATGTTTATTGTGCTTAATGCATCTTTTATAGCATTTGAAGCTGCTTCAATAACTTTTAATGGTTGTTCAATCAATTGTTCTGCAAGTTGAGGGTCGTATTCCATTAGATCATCAAAATTTATTGTTATATATTTTTGTCCTGTAACAACCATTTGACTCAACATCTTTCTATAATAATAGTCTCCGGTAACTGTTTTGAATGATTTAAAGAAGTCCACGAATCTTTCTCTTAGGTCTGCTTCCAATAACTCTATACTCATACTTCCTCATCCCAGCTAGTCATCTGCTCTCTCCAAGTTAACAATATCCATTTAATTTCCTTAAGTAATATTCTTTCCTCTACAGTTATATTTTCCATTATTGTTGGCGGTATAGATTCTGTTAATGCTAATTGTATTATCTTCTGCATTCTACAATTTATTATATCTGTCAATGTATCTTCATATCTTTTCTTATCTTGAAGTTTTTCCGGTGTAGGTGACTTCTTTATCTCTTCATTTATTTTTTGCATTATCCTTTTTGCTTTTGCATAAAATTGAGGGTCCATTTTTGTTAGACTTGTCTCTCTAGATTCCTTCCAAAGTATCTTTCTAAGATCCTTTACACTTATATCTTCAACCCCTTTCACCTCTATAACACCTTGCTCTAACATTTTATTTGAAAGCCATCTAGGTATTTGTATTTCCATTCCTTCGCTATCTAATCCAATCTTTATGCCTCCAACCTCTATTGGTGGTTTAACCTTCTTCACAGTAGCTTTTACAAAATCTATTTCTGACATTAATTGCGATATCTTTGATAAAATCTTAAGCATTAAATTTCACCAACACTTTCCTTTTTGTTTTCCTACATATTATTTTTTCCCATCCTGTTAAGTTATAATTAACTTTAATATTTACCCTTAAATATTATGATTTTGGTGCTATAGATGTGCTCTGAATTGTTCATGTTGTGGACCGAGAAATATAGACCTAAAACTTTAGATGAAGTTGTAAATCAAGGGGATATTGTACCAAGATTAAAGAGCTTTGTTTATAGTAAAAATGTTCCCCACATGTTGTTTGCAGGCCCTCCTGGTAGTGGTAAAACCACTGTGGCTTTGGCTTTAGCCCACGATCTATATGGAACTAACTGGAGGCAAAATGTTTTAGAACTTAATGCTTCTGATGAACGTGGCATTCAGACTGTTAGAGAAAGGGTTAAGGACTATGCCAGAACCATGCCTATTGGCGATGTTCCATTTAAAATAATTATCTTAGATGAAGCTGATAATATGACTGCTGATGCTCAACAAGCATTAAGGAGAATAATGGAACTTTACACTAGAACTTGCAGATTCATCCTAATAGCCAATTATTCTAGTAAAATTATTGAACCTATACAATCTAGATGTGCAGTTTTTAGATTTCAACCTTTATCTGATGAGGATATTGCCGCCAGATTAAAATATATTGCCAAATATGAAAATGTTAATTTAACCTCTGAGGGTCTTGAAGCCATATTATATGTGGCTGAGGGTGACATGAGGAGAGCTATAAATACTTTACAAGCTGCAGCTGCATTAGGAACGGTTGATGAAGCCTCAGTTTATAGAGTTGTAGGTAAAGCCAGCCCTGTGGAGATTAAGGAGTTGATGGCTATGGCATTAAAGGGAGACTTCATTAATGCTAGAAATAAGCTTAGGGAATTGATGATAAATTATGGTTTATCAGGTGTAGATATTATTAAGCAGATGCATAGGGAAGTATTCACTTTAGATATCCCGGAGAAGATTAAAGTATCTTTAGCTGACAAGATCGGGGAAGTTAATTTTAGAATGGTTGAAGGTGGCGATGAGGAAATACAATTAAGCTATCTATTAGCATGCTTTTCAATGTATGGAGGAGAGTTGAGGGGTAACAAATG
>JAWBOZ010000003.1:0-25314 GCA_038825625.1 Methanomethylicia archaeon
GGGGGGTAATCCTCCAAGAGTGCTTATAGGTATTTTGTGTGTTAAAAATTAAAATTTTTCTCGTTACTTTTCTCCCGCTATCCTTCTAAGTATTGGGTGTAACTCTAACATTTGTTCTTGTGTTATTATACCCCAATATTGATATATTATTCCAACAACTAATAGTATACCCATCCCAGAACCTATAGCCCCTAGTAGATCTGCCAATATAGCTATTAGAGCAACTATTATTCCACTTAATATTGTTAGTGTAGGTATATATCTTTCAAGTATTCCTTCAACTATCTTTGGTGAACTTCTAAATCCCGGTATTTGAAGTCCTGATTTTACAAGTTGTTCAGCTTGATCTTTTGGACTTAATCCTGATGCTTGAACCCATATTATCGCAAAAATTACTGATGAACATATTAAAAGTATTGAGTATACTAGTGCATGTATGGGGTCGTTCATTACTGATGTTAATCCATTGGGTGGTTTAGTATAATACGCTAATCCACCTATAGGTGCATTAGTGGTTTGATTGAAAGTTCCAATTATGTTTAGTATGATATTTGTATTTTCCATGTTAAATTGTCTCCATATTAATAATGATATTATTTGTATATCAACGAAAAGCATTGATGTAAATATTATTGGTATATTTGATACATAAAGTAATTTTAATGGTATCTTTGTTCTTATGCCTCTATATTTTGCTATGGATATGGGTATTTCTATTCTTGTACCCTCCATATATATCACAAATAAAAGTATGACTACTGTTATTATGATACCAGTTAGGTTTGGAAGGCCGTAAGGTCTTATTAATGCTGATATGATTCCCCTCCCCTCAATAAGGGTCTGTATTGTATATAGTATTGCACCGACATATTTTCCATCACTACCAATCATTGGTGAAAATATCTCCCATAATATTTGTTGGGAAATACCTGCAGCTATAAATAGACTTACACCGCTCCCAAGACCCCAACCCTTTTGCACCATTTCATCTAACAATATCAGTATTATTGTAGCCCCCATTAATTGTAAAAATATTAATATCATTACATCAAATCCTAAATATCCAAAAGCCCCTCCCAAGATATATGCCAATATTTGTATTGCACTCCATATTATCGCCATAAGTTTTTGTACTGCTGTGAAAAGTGCTCTATCTCTTGGATTTGAGAAATCCACATCTATTATTTTCGCTCCAGCTAGGAGTTGCATTATTAGTCCAGCCGTAACTATGGGTCCTATACCCAACTCCATTAATGTTCCCCTTTTCGATGCAAAAAGCCATCTCATATACATGAATGGATCGTATCCTAAACCCTTTACTATCCCATATAATGGGATTTCACTCATAACAAAGTATATTGTTAATGCTGCTGCAGTCCATAAAAGTCTCTCTCTTAATGGGAGTTTCTGTCTAGGTTTTTCCACTTCTGGTAGTATCCTAGTTATTGGCTCTAATAATTCAAGGATTTTTGGCATAATTTTCACTTTCTATTTCCAATGTTAAAATTTATATTTTAATTGCTTTTCCACCAGCTTTCTCTATTTTCTCCAAAGCTTTTTTAGTAAATTTTGGTGCTTTAATTATTAATGGTTTCGTTATTTTCCCTCCACCAAGAACCTTATTATATCCAAATGATGTTACATCTATAGTCATCTTTCCATTTTCCTCTTGAATCTTCCCTTCGCTGCATAGTTTATCAACCAGCATTTCTATTCTCCATAGATTTATTGTTATGTCTTCATCCTTTTCACTTTTTGGTGGTTTAAAGCCCCTTCTCCCAAAGTAGTCTTTATCATACTTCAATACATATGACCATTTATGTTTATGTAATCCAGCTTTGCCAGCCCCCCCTTTCTGACCTTTCCCTCTGTGTTGAGTTTTGCCATAACCCATGTATCTACTTCCTCTAAGTTTTCTAGTCTTTTTCTCCCTTCTAACAACCATGTTTTCCACCTCAGCACATCCGTTTTATCAATTTATTTATTTCAGAACCCCTATATCCAAGTTCTCCATCTGATGAATAATGCCTTTTTGTGGAATTTTTAAATCCTCCACTTGGTGGAGTTAATCTAAATATTGGCTTTATCGTTTTTATTTCGTTTATGTCTATCTCTCCACTAAATATTTTTTGTGCTAGTTCACTTATTCCATTAAATCCAATTTCCTTAACATGCTCTTCAGTTAATTTTTTATTTCCAATAGTTTTGCCTCTTGCTCTTAGCACATGCTCTATAGTTTGTTGATCTATTTCTCCCCATGTTACATATTCTTCAATCTTCTTTATCATTCCAAGGATGCTTTGATTAGGTTTACTAAATATCCTCATATGATTTGGTCTAGTCAATTTCAACATTTTTAATGTATCTTCAATTTCTCCAGGGGTTCCAGCAGCACCCCTTATTCTTATTACTGCTATAGGCTTCGTCATTTAGATCCTTCTCCATCTAAACTTATTAGTATTTTTTAATGCTTCATATGTGGCTAATACAAAATTTATTGTAGTTCTACTTTCACCCTTTGTGGTTGACCATACATCCTCTACCCCCGCTAATTTAAGAACCACCTTAGCTGGGTCCCCTGCCACTAATCCCACACCCCTTGGTGCCGGTTTTAATGTTATTATTAATCCTCCACTTTTACCACTAACTATGAATGGGACACTATGTGGTCTACTACAAGAGCATTCCCAGCTTCCACATCCCCTAAGTACTGGGGTCAATTTTAATTTTGCATTTTCTATTGCTTTATCTATTGCAAATCTGAGTTGTTTTGCTTTTACAGCTGCAACGCCCACTAATCCATCTTCATTTCCGATGACTACTAAAACTTTGAATCTACTATGTTCTCCAGCATCCGTTTGTTTTTGGACTATACTTACATCTATAACTTCATTTTTAAGATTTGGTACTAATGCATCTACTATTTCTGGTTCAAGTATTGGTAGGTTTAAATTATATATTTGATATATGGAGTTTATAGTTCCTTCCTTCACCATTTTGCCAACTAAAGTTCTAGGTATCCATTCCCTAAAATCTTCACCTTTCTCTTCACTCATTTCTTACCACCCATTTCCATAATTATCCTCTTTCTAACTTTTTCAAATTCTTCACAAATTTCTTCTGGAAGTATTTTCATTCTAAGATATCTTGAAAATTGTTTTTGATATAGTTCTTGATTTTCCAGTTTTAGTTTTTCTGCATATTTTGCTATATGTTCCCCCTTAATTCTATCATCACTTGGTAATTTTTCTTCTGAAAATGGTACTTTTAAACCAGCATCAACAGCTCCCTTCGCTGAAAAGAAAACTTTAGCCCCCTTACTTGGCTCATGTAATCCAATATCCAATATGGCTTCCTTCACTCCACTTCTTAAAGCTCTATATCCAATCAATAATCCAAGCAGATAGAATGCAGGAACATTTTTAAATGAATACTTCCATCCATACTTCTTTAGCTCACGTGTATGTGCTGATACTATTATTACATCTCCATTTATTTTTGCTTCAATTATTTGTGCTAAACCATAACTATTAGTTTTCCTAATGACCATCCTTGGTTTTCCAGACATTATCATTTTGACTCTTTTCCTATAATCTGTTAATCCATTCCTCCTCCTTCTAAATGGTACTTTATATTGTGCTCCCTTAGCCAATATCATCTCCTCCTAGCTAAACCTTTATCCTCTATATAACTCTTTATTTGTGATATACTGTCAAACGCATTACCCTTTATCATTCTATACAACTTTCTATATGCTGTTTTATTGATTATCCTCTTTTTCCTTAAATTTTTTATAAACCTTCTTTGAGCCCTAACCTTCATTATCCACTTAACTTTGTCCTCTATTCTACTCCCCTTTCTACTTCCAGGCCCCTTCCTCTTAGATTTCCTCTTTCTACTTATACCTTTTTCAGGTCTTTTCCTTATAACTCTATCCTTTATCAACTCTTTAACATCTTCCCTCGTTATTGCTTCCATAACTCTGTCAATGTTTTCTGGATCTATCCAAACTCTATTCTCTCCAACTTTAAGTATTTCTGCAGCCATTCTTCTTATACTCCTTAATGTTTGTGTCACTTTGATTATCCCTCCTCAACAATTTTAATTGATGGATTTAATATTTTCAGCCCCATCTCTGTTGCCTTCTCAATTATCTCTTTCCTCTTTCTCCTCCCAACATTGCTGGCTATTCTTATTGCATATTTATTTGCGTCTAATCCCTCAAGATCTTCCACTCTATAAACTATTTTTTCAATATATCCTGAAGGATGTAAACCACGTATTTTTCTCGGAGATCTGTATCCAACTTTAACTATTGAGGGATAACCTTTTACTTGTAATCTATGTTTATCATCAAGTCCTTTAGGTTTTCTCCAAGATTCTCTTATCCTTTTTAATCTAAAACTCCATGGTCTTTTGAACTCTATCTTCCTACGTCTTCTCTTTAATAATTCTCTCATCTTCTTTCTTTCCATCATTCTTATTCCCTCGCATATACGTATATTCCATCTAAAAATACCCTTGGATCCCTCCCAACAATTTTAGTTGCATGTTCAATATTTGCTGCTGTATGACTTACATCTTCTACATCTAATCCCTCAATGACGATATCATCTCCATCAACTTTTACATCAACTTTCCCAATTATCTTAGCTTTTCTTGGAAATTTTTCTCCCATAAAGTTTTCTATATAAACATAATTTCCCTTAACCTTTACGGATATTGGGAAATGCGAATATGCAACCTTCAATTTATATTTAAATCCTTCTCTAACACCTTTAATCATATTCTTTATATGTCCTGTAAGTGTTCCCACAAGTGCTTTATCCCTTTTTGATGGAAAGTATGATTCTATAATTATTCTCCCATTTTCCATACGTATTTTAATATTTCTTATATGAGAAAACTCTCTCTCTAGAATTCCCTTAGGTCCTGAAATCTTAATCTTCATATCCTCTATTGATACTTCTACATCATCTGGAACATTAATTTCATTCCTTGCTAAATACGTTTTAGACATCACTCACCACCTCAATATACATATGCCAACAAAACTCCTCCAACCTTATTTTCCACAGCTTCCTTATTTGTCATAACTCCCTTTGGTGTTGATAATATTAAAATTCCTATATCTCTTGAAGGTAGGAATCTTCTCTCCCACCTATTTATATCCTTATATGTTGTATTATATCTCGGTCTTATAGCTTTACACTTATTTATTCTACCAAGAAGTTGAACCTTTATCTTCCCAGATCTTCCATCATCTATAAATTCTATTTCACCAACATAACCATTTCTTTGCATAGTTTTCAATACATTCAATAGGAGTTTTGAAGCTGGCGTTATTATGCACTCACTTTTACTCCTCATCTCTTGATTCATAATATTTGATAGTGCATGTAATAGAGGGTCGGTCACGGTCATATTTATCTACCTCACATATACTTTTTGAATCCCATCTTTTCAGCAACCTCTCTAAAGCATTGTCTACATAGATTTAATCCATACTTTCTTATTATAGGTCCTTGATGGCCGCATCTAATGCAAGGTCTACTACCTTTACCAAATTTTCTTTCTTTAGGTGGTCTATATTTACCCATGGGATCAATCCTCCACTATCTCAACCCCAAAGTTGCTCTTAAGATATTCTATTACTTCATCCACTTTCACTCTCTGATTTTTCCCAATAACACTCCTTCTCCTTCTCTTTCTAGCAACTCTATATCCAGGTTTTTCAAATACCAGTGTTACATCCATCCCAAAAATTCCGAGGTTGGGGTCATATTTTGTCCCTGGAATATCCAGATGTTCCCTTATTCCAAAGGATATGTTTCCATCCTTATCAAAGCTTCCCCCTTTTAATTTGTTTCCCTTCGCCAACAATGCTTTTTGCATAAATTCAACAGCTCTTCTACCCCTTAGTGTAACCATACATGCCATACTCTCCCCTCTCCTTATTCCAAATTCCCTTATCGTTCTCTTCGCTCTTCTTCTACAAGGTTTTTGTCCAGTAATCTCCTCCAGTACTTTTACTGCCTTCTCCAATTTCTCTCCTGACTGTCCAATACTCATATTTACAACCACTTTTCCAAGTTTTAGTTGCTGCATAACGTTTTTATCCATTTTTATCACCATTTTGGAAGAGATATCATTGGCTCATTTTCTCCAATCATGAATGCGTATTCCATACCTGTCCTAAAGACATTTCCATCTTTATCTTCCAATAAAACTGTTTTGCTCTTCCTTTCTCCAGTTCCTTCTATTTTCAGTATTTTACCATACAAACCTATATTCTTCCCCCTTATTATTATGGCTTGATGTCCTTCCATGAATTTGATATGGTTTATTATTTCTTGTTTTGGTATGCTTATTTTTATTACATCAAGGGTTTTGTATACATCTTCTTCTGTGTTTATTCTTTTTATAACTTTATTTCTTCCATCATGTAAGTTCAATTGTATATATCCTCCCTTAACCATAGTCTTATTTTCTATTCTACATAGTTTGAACATGGCTTCTTCTTGACTTATTGGGTGCAGTGTTAATCCCTTAGTGGGGTCTGGTAATATGCGATAATTCTCTCCTATTGATGGTATTGAGATCACATCCATTATTCCCACTGGAAATTTCGGTTCTATCCGAATCTTTCCATCCACCAGTATCTTCCCACCTTTTATTATCTTTATAGCTTCAGATGCATTTTCTGCATATTTCAGCATATCCCTCACCAACAATAATAGTGGTATGCATGAATCTAGTGGGTGTGGTCCTGGTAGTGGCCTAACCGTAAATGTATAAGCTTTCTTTGGTATTGGCCAGAATGCTGGCGAAGCAAATCTTTTTAAATGTTTTGCAGGTCCTTTTCTACCCATTTATGACCTCCCCTCTAAATTTTCCCTTCTCAATCTATCCGATAAATCAAGTTTTGTTATTATAACTTTTGATGGATGTATATTGGCATATATTGTTGTTCCATCAGCCTTTTTACGTGTAGCTCCCTCCACATATATTCTAACCTTTTTCAAATCTACCTTCATAACTTTACCTTCAAGCCCAGCGAAGTCACCTCTCATTATAAGCACAGAATCACCCTTCCTAACGGGGAATGATCTCCTATGATACTTCTCCCTTAATTCTGGAGAGAGTGGTGCAGACATTAGTTTATGTCTCTTATGTAATGGTGCTTTTAATGACGCTTTTCTTTGTTTTGAAGGCTTCTTAGATCTAGTTTTCCAATACATTATCTCTCCCCCCCTAAACTATTATACTGGCTAATGCTGCGATCTTTGGCCATCTTTCAGCAGCTTCCTTTGCTATAGGTCCCCTTATGTCTGTTCCCTTAGGTTCCCCTTCAGGTGTTACTATTACGGCTCCATTATCTTCAAATTGTATCCAGCTTCCATCAAGTCTTCTATAAGGCTTTTTTTGCGTCACTATTATTGCTCTAAGTTTCTGTCTTTTCATATCCGGTTTTCCCTCCTTAACAGATGCTATAATCATATCTCCCACAGATGCTGAGGGGAGTCTTCTTAACCTAGTCTTCGCATCCACAACTCCCATAACTTTAATTATTTTCGCTCCACTATTATCCACACATTTCAGTCTAGACCCAATAGTTATTCCAGCACTTACTCCATGTCTATATGATACTCCAACAGCTCCCTTTACTCCTCTCTTAGCCATAATTCTCCCCCATTTTCCCTATAACTACAAATGAAACTGTTTTACTTATTGGTCTACATTCCGCTATCTTTACTTTATCCCCTTCCTTTGCATTTATGCATGGTGGATTATGTGCATGTATTTTTGATCTTCTTCTCTCATATCTCATGTATTTTGGTACATATTTTAAGTAGTCTCTTTGTACAACCACAGTTTTATGTGCTTTACTACTTACAACTATCCCCTCAATAATTCTACCCCTAACGTTTATTTTACCATGATATGGACAGAGCACGTCATTACAAGTCTGATTTGGTGCCTTCAATCCCTTTATACCTATATTTCTTACGCTCATTTACCACCACCTTCTTCTAGGAATCCTCTTCAATCTATCCTCAGGCCTTGCCACTATTACATTACCATCCACCTCAACCAATTCTCCTAATTCTGTTTCAAAGATGAATGTTGTATGCGATTTAGGTATTGTCTTTATTTCGCCTTTACGTTCATCCTTTATTTTTATCGTCTTCATAGTTTCGTCTACAACTATACCCTTTATCCCAACACAGCTTGGGTTACTACTCTTAGCCACCTTAACCTTTAAACCTATTAATTCATGGAAAACTATGTTTTTCGCATTAATTATCATTTCTTCTTCCTCCTATCCTCATTTTCCACGGTTAATATTCTCGCTATGGTTCTCCTAAGCTCCCTTATCTTTTTAGGATTTTCTAAGGGTGCTCCTGTGGAGGCCAAAGCCAGTGTTCTAGATAATTCTGATTTGAGTTCAGTAAGTTTCTCCCTCCTCTTCTCCGGAGTCATTTCCCTTATTTCCCTCATTCTCAATATAGCCATCTATTCCTCCTCCTTTAATTCAACCTTCTCTTTTATCATTATCTCATCTGGCAATTTTGCTGGCGGCATTATTCTCACTTTTACTCCATAAATTCCAGGTTTTAATAGTACTTCAGCCTTACCTTCGTCCACAAGTATTCCACGCATTTCCCCTGTTTTCAGTAGGTCCCCAGCTTTTACCTTTTCATAATTGGCTCTCTCAGACCTCAATTTTCCACTTATTATTATTTCCGCTCCTTTAGCGCCTGCATCCATTATTTGTCTTAATGCTACAAAAGCAGCTCTTCTAAAGTTTACCCCCCTTTCCATGGCTCTAGCTATCCTAAGAGCCATAACTTTTGCATTTAATTCTGGTGTTTGTATTTGTGCTATTGCTATTTGTGGTCTTTCAACTCCAAATCTCTTTTCTAAAACGTCTGAAAGCTTCTTTATAGTTGCTCCTCCCCTACCTATTATCATTCCAGGTCTTTCAGCATAAATTGTTATCCTCATTCCCAAGGGTGTTTTATACATTTCCATACCAGCATATCCCGCTCTTTCAAATTCCCTCATTAAATACTCATTTATCTGCATTTGATTATACCTTTCTTGAACAAAGTATCTCTTTATATTCATCATTTTCACTTCTCCTCCGCAACAGCCACCTCTATGTGTACTAGCTGTTTAAAATATGGTGAAGCTCTACCAAATGCTCTCTCTATATATCTTTTTATTTTCGGGCCTTTAACAGCTGATATATGAATTATTCTTAACTTTTCAATATCTAAACCTTTAAATTCTGCATTAGCTTTAACATGATCCAATAATTTAATTATTTCCTTTGATGCTTTTACAGGATACCTTACGGATGCATAATTTTGCATACCTTTATGATGTGCAACTTTGCCTTTAAATCTTGTGAAGGGTATAGGCTTCTCCTTCCGGACAACTTGTTCCAAGTATTCTTTCGCTTCATCAAGTTTCATACCCCTAATAAATTTACATATTTCATAAGCAGCCTTATATGAAATATTCAGATCTCTACCGCTAGCTATAGCGGTAGTTTCAGTATCCATTTCCTTTAAGGCGTAACCCCAATTGGGCATATTCTTATTCTCCTTCCCACCACACATTCAATTTAAGCTAAGCATTTTTAAATTATATACTATAAAAATTTTGCTTCTCTATAAATCTTCTTACTCACATTAATTTTTACCCACAGTTGTTCAACGGTAAAACTTAATTAAGAGTTTTGCATTTACATTATGAGGTTAATGGTGAGTATAATATGTCACGTGAGTTTACATATAGAGGGTTCACAATCCAACAATTGTTAAAGATGCCTATGGATCAATTTGTACAATTATTGCCATCTCGCCAAAGGAGAAGTTTGAAGAGGGGGTTAACACCACCTCAACGAATATTACTGGAAAAGATTAGGTCTGCCAAAAAGCTTATGGAATCTGGTAAAAATATTAAGGTACGCACTCATTGTAGGGACATGATAATATTACCAGAAATGGTTGGCTTAACCATTCATATACATAATGGTAAAGAATTTGTCCCTGTGGAAATAACTGGTGAAATGATTGGTCGCTATCTAGGTGAATTTGTAATAACAAATAAGCGTGTGGTTCATGGAACTCCAGGTTTAAGGGCGACAAGATCAAGTATGTATGTACCTCTAAAGTAACTCAAATAAGCAACATAATTTCAATAGTCAATATTTCTATAGAAAACTTTAAACGATAGTTGTCTTTAATCTTAATAATCATTTTCATGGGTGTAATAATTGGTTAATTTAGCTAAGCTTAGTTGGCTCCTACATATATCTACGTTAATATTCTTTATGGGAGGTGCTATTGTTTCACCCATAATATCACCATTTGCATTATCATTAGGAGCTGATGCAATAATTATTGGATTACTATCATCATTAACCTCAACAGTCACCATCCTTATCAGACCTTTTGTGGGGTTAATTGTTGATCGTGGTAAAAGGTTTGAAACCTTAATGCTTGGAACAATATTAGGTTGTGTTGCAACACTCATATATTCCTCATCAAACAATCTATTTGTCTTTGCCATTGGCAGAATCATGAGCGGTTTAGCTTCCGCTTTCTTCATGCCTGCATCAATATCCACAGCCATTGATCTTTCACCTCCAGATAGGATTGGTGAAACTTTGGGATGGAGGAGTACGATGTTTGGCGTTAGCCAACTTCTAGGTCCGGGAGTGGGTGGATATCTAGCTGAGTTCACGGGATTTCGAAACACATTCATCATTAACTTTATATTTGCATTCACATCCTTCCTACTAATATATTTAACGAGCAGGATAGTTCCTAAAGATATTATTAAATATAATTTGAAGTCTAATGGGTTTAGAGATATTAAGAAGCTTTTAAAAGTTAATTTTATTGGTGCAATGTTGGCTGTTATTTTCTATGCCATAGCAGTTAGTGCTATTTGGGCATTTTTACCAGCATATTATGTTAGTATTGGGTTCGGCACAGCAGTTTATGGTTTATTCTCCAGTGTTAATGGTGGATCCAGCATATTAACTAGAGCGATTAGCGGTAGAATTGCCGATAAACATGGCTCTATCCCAGTGGCTTCTATAGGTGTTATAATCATAACTTCTGGGTATATTGCTCTATATATTTCTCCACTTCCACCATTATCCCTTTTAGCAGCAGTCTTAGTTGGTGTTGGGACAGGTTTATGGGTTCCAGCAATCCAGTTACTTGCTCTAGGCCATCTATCACCTGAGATTAGGGGGTTCGGCTCTGGAATATATTCCATGGCTTTTGATTCAGGGTTTTTGATAGGGCCAATAATTTTTGGTTTCTTAATAGAGTCTTCAGGCAATTATTTAGTTATGTTATGGTTTCTACCAATACTAACATTTATTGCATTAATAATTGTACAATTAACAGGCTTGATTATGCGTAAAAGTTCACTTTAGATTATAAAAAATTTGTTAAATTTATTTTAGATCTTCAAGTATTGTTGTAAATGTATCGTGATGATCCTCCTCATCCACTAATATCTCTCTAAATATTTGTGCTGTTACTTCATCCCCCTCATCAAGTGCCTTATTAATTATCCTTTTATAAAGTGTTATTGCACCCTCCTCATCCTTCACATCCCTCTCAATCATTTCCCCCAGATTTTCTCCCACAAATATTTCCTTTGGTTTTGTGGTTGGTTTAACGCCAAGATAGAAGAGCCTCTCAGCTATTTTCTCTGCATGTTTCATTTCTTGTATTGCAATATCTCTCAATGTATCTTTTACAGCTAATCCTTTAACTCCACTCCATTGTACATGTTGCCACATATATTGTATTGACACCTGCATTTCTGATGCTATTGCCTCATTAAGTAATTCAAGTAATTCCTTTGAAACCATACATTTCACCTCGAACTTAATAAATATTTTAATAATATTTTAGCCTTGTTTACATATATAGCTTATCATAATTTGAAAATAATTGATAAGCTTATTCATATCTTAAGGCTTCCACAGGCTTCATTTTTGCAGCTCTCCATGATGGGTATGCTGATGCCACAAGTGTCACTATTATTGCTATGGCTGTTGAAATAAATATGTATGTTGGATTTATTATCGGTGAATATGATGTTAATATATTTTGCCCCGACGTTCTTATACCTAGCCCACCCATCCCACCACTAAGCACCAGCGGAATTAAATATGCTATTAATGAACCGACAATTGTTCCAATTATACTTCCAAATGACCCTAACAATAATCCTTGAAACATGTATAAAGCTAATACACCCTTGTCCTTCATTCCAATAGCCTTTAATATTCCAATCTCTCTTATCCTCTCCATAACCGATATGGTCATTATATTAAAGGTTCCAAGCCCAGCTGCAATAAAGGATGTTGCCGCTATACCCATTAATAATAGATTCACCTGTGAAGTTATGGTTTGCACAGTGGTTGTGATTTGTTTTATTGAAGCTATATTAGCTCTATTCCCAAACATATACCTTATTAGCTCCATAACCTGATCCACATCTTCTATACTTTTTGCTTTAACTATTATGGCTGTGTATCCACTAGTCCTAAGTAATAGCTTCACATAATCTATTGGTATAAATATTGTATTATCAGGGTTTATTATTGTAGACATTCCATAGGAGTCTAACATTCCCACAGTAATCAACATTATGTTTCTCGATCCTATCTGTATTAGTATTGGTTGGCCAACACTATACCTATTTCCACCAGTACTATCAAATGCTATATTGTATCCCATAACCGCTTGTGGTGCTGGTATATCATAGTATATTGCACCATCAATGAGTTTTATTCCTCCAAGTATTATGTTTAGATCTGATGATGAAGCCCCCACTATGGTTATTCTATCCTCCATGCCTGAAGCCCTAGCTGAAGTTATGAATAATGGTGCAATACCCTCAACATCGCTTATCTTCCTCAAATTTGCTACATCAACATCAGTAAATAGTGTTGTACCCCTAATTGTTATCATTATTGTATTTGGTCCAAGGGTTTCTAAAGTTTTAACTATCTCCCCCCTCACCCCCTCAACTTGTGCTGAGAGTGCAATTATACTTGTGACACCAACTGATATTGCCAACAATGTTAATATGGTTCTTAACCTTCTTTCCATTAATTGTTTTAGTGCTAGGTTTGCAAGGTCTCTCGCTCTCATTTCCTTCTCCGCCTCATAATGAACACTAATACACCAATTAATACTGCTATAATAGCCACTATTGTTATTGGATTCATAATGGCTCCAATTATTATGCTAATTATTGTAGGTCTCATTTGTGTTGTTGTGGTGGTTGTAGTTGCTGGAGATATATTTATTGTAACAGTAAACGTTACTTCACTTATCTTCCTAAGATTATCCATATATCTTAAGGTTATTGGCAATTTAACTTGTGTTAATGTTGTATTTAGTAATTGTAGATTTAATGTAAATGTTGTGGGAAGATTTGTATCTATGTTTCCTATATATACTGATTTTGATCCGAAGGGTTCTATGGGGAGTCCCTCCAATATTGGTGTTGCATATGTGGCGTATGCTGTGGATGTTCCCACGTTAGTTATTGTTAATGTTATTGAGAATGGTGAACCTGTTTTTGGTGATGATGGTATTACTGCTATATCTGTTAATGTTATTTCTATTGCTCCCCTCAATAGTATTATGAATTGTTGCGCTTCACTACGTGAAATCTGCTTTTCAGCATCATAATAGCTTATGGATAATGTTATAGTTCCAGTGGCTGTAGTGGTTAATGGTACATATATTTCCATTGGTTTTTCAACTTTTTGTCCAGGTTTCAGTTCCTCTATATATATTGTTGAAAATCCAAAAACTTTTAGCATTGCATCTGTAGATATGGTTAGCTTTAGATTTTTCAAAGCACTATTAACATTATTCGTTAGACTTATGTTAACCTTATTTATTCTCCCTATGTAAAGCTCTCTCTCACTGATCTCTATGTTTAGTTGTGGTGGCATCTCTTGTGGATTTACAAGTGTTTGAACATTCTTTGCTTCCATGTATTTTGCATTTCTAGGTCCAAAATACACTAAGTCAAAACTTATTGATACAGCCTTACCTTTCATTCCACTTGGAACATAAATTTCCATTTTTGATGTATAGTTTTCATTAGGTTTTATACATTCTATGTAGATTGGATCTATGGAATTTATTGTTATACTACTTGAATATGCTCTTTCAATTTTTAGGTTGTATGCATCTGCATCGCCAAGATTATTTATGTTCAGTAGTATTGTTTGTTTTCCCTCAACTATTGTTTCATTTGTTATTGTTATTTGTACATTTGGCTTCCCAGATACTTCTAATGTTATCTGTATGCTTTCATTTATTAATCCATAATTGGTTATGAAATACTCCAATTCTAATGTTGATATGTATTTACCCTTCATTGTTTGTGGTGTTATGTATACTTGGTATTCCAATTGTATTATTGTTCCAGGAGTTATAGCTGATTTATAATATATTGTCGCGATATTGCTGGGGTCAGAAGTTTTAAATTCGCTTGGAAGTTTTAATCTTGCTATTAGATTGTTGAAGTTCCAACGTCCCTCATACCTTAATATTATGGTTAAGCTTGCAGTGCTGCCACCAGTCACCTCTATTGGTTGTGTGCTTCCCCAATATACAGATATTAGTTTGAAGTCTCCATCTCCACAATAGCTTAAATTAACTGTTGAAATAAGTGATATTAGCAACATCAAGAACAATATGAGCATATTCTTCTTCATCATTTATCCATCACCTCCACCCCCTCTATTCTTCCATCCCTCAATCTCACTATTCTATCACAGAATTTAGATAATTCGATATTGTGCGTAACCATTATTATTGAAACTCCTTGCTCATCTACAAGCTTCCTAAAAATATTCATTATTATCTTTGCATTTGCACTATCAATATTTCCTGTAGGTTCATCTGCAAGTATTAATTCTGGTTCATTTATAAGTGCTCTGGCTATTGCAACTCTCTGTCTTTCCCCTCCACTAAGTTCACTGGGCTTCTTATTTATTTTATCATCCAATCCAAGCATATTCAATATTTTCATGGCATGTTCTCTCCTTTTATTTCCATCATAACCCTTAATGGACATGGGTAAAGCGACATTTTCCATGACATTTAAGTATTCTATAAGGTTGAAGAATTGGAATACAAATCCAATTTTCTTGTTCCTATATTCAGCAAGCTCATCACTACTCATTTCCGCTAAATTTCTATTACATACAATGATTCTACCCTGAGTTGGTCTATCCAACCCACCTATTAAATTCAATAGTGTTGATTTACCTGAACCAGAAGGTCCCATAACAGCCACAAGATTACCCTTAGGAAATGATATGCTTACATCCTTCAGAGCTGGATATCTAACTTTTCCAACAATATACTCCTTTGATACGTCTTCCAATCGTACTATATCCATAGTTTATTACCTCCATTCATATATCGCCATTGATATCAATAACGATATAATATATAAGTCTATTCCCACATGTTCAAATTTTATATCGTGTCATCTCTCAAATATTGTTTGAAACATATCTACTAAATTAAAAATCTTAACGCCGGGGGCGGGGTTTGAACCCGCGAGTCCCGTGAGGGACACAGGCTTTCCAGCCCTATTATAGAACGTGGTCTCGAGGCCTGCGCCTTACCAGCTAGGCTACCCCGGCGCATATATTCCTAAATTATAAAATTTGTTTTTCTTTATATTTGTCACGAATAAATTTTGGATTTATATTGGATATTTAAGACTTTTCTGCAACCTTTTTGTAGCTAATTTTATGTCTTCACCTATAACAGTTCTCCTATTAGCATGTTGTGCTAATTCTATTGCTTCCTTCGATATCTCTATTGCCATCTCCTCTAGAATCTCTCTTAAAGCTTCAGCCGCCTCTATACTTACTCTATAGGCTCCTGCTTTTCGTATAAGTCTTTCTATTGGTGCTAATGGAAGTTCAGGCATTATAACACCCCCTAAAACTTTATTTCTACTAATATTAATTATTTTCCCCGGAATAGATATCTTTAAATAATATAATTTCTTCTTCTCTTTAGAGGGACCTATTTGGGGAAGGTACGTATAGCGCTTGTGAAGAATATTTCCAATAAGCTATTGGAGATTTATCCCAACATGTTTTCCACAGATTTTGAGAAGAATAAACGTTTAGTTGAAGAGTTGACTGATCTAAAGTTTAAGCATTTGAAGAATAGGGTTGCTGGATATATAACTCATTTAATGAAAATTAATTTACGGGCTTCTGAAGAAGCTGAAGGTGAGGTTGAGGCTGAAGTTGAGGCTGAAGCTTCCAATGGTTAAATAATTTTTATTCTCCTCCTCAATATTACTTGAAGATTATATTTCAATACATTCTTCTCTCTGTTTGTTGTATTTTGACTCATCATTATCTTTATGTTTTGGTCTTCTATTAATATGGATTCCACCTTCTTCATAACTATGGTATTAATTATTTTTCTTATTTCATCCTCCTTCACTTCTGGTACTTTCCTTATGGAATTTTTACATAGATTTATACATGTTGTTTCTGATGTGTATGCATTTGCACAGCATGAGGATGGGAATGCTTGCATCCCCTTCTCTCTAGCCATCTCTATTATTTCATCCTTTACTCTTTTCATGTTCATATATGCTTGCCTTCGTTTATGTTCATTTTTACTCATCATCATTAATATTTCATTTATTCCTAAATTTTTCATTCTTTCCAATATTTTTGGTGTTACTCTTAGGTTTCCAACAACTATTCCAATGGCTCCAGCCCTTTTACCTTCATCTATTATTTCTTCAGCTTCTCTATCTGTTATTCCTGGAATTATTGGTCTCATGAATATTATTGGTTTTAATCCCTCTCTTCTTAGATTTCTTATGGTTTTAAATCTTAGGTCTATTTCAGGGGCTTTTGGCTCTAACTTTTCTTTGTTATGTATTGTTATTATTGTTATTAATGGGCTTATTGGGATTTTAATTCTAGATATGCTTCTTGCAGTTTCTTCATCAATGTATTCCTTTGTTGAGAATTGTGTTGGGTTTCCAAGTCCTTCTACAGCCTTTAAATATTCTATGGTCTTCTTTAAGATCTTTTTATTGAAGGGTTCAGTTATGCTTCCGAAGGCTAGGTATGTCCCATTTATTGTTGGCATGTAATAGGGGTTTGAAAGTAGTGCATATGCCAATTCCGGTCCACTAAGCCCATATGGGGTTATCTCGTTAAAGTTGTATCCCATATCTTGTATGTAGCAGTATATGCATTGATTTATGCATCCTATGGATGGATGTATTGTTAATCCGCATGGTCTAGGCTTCCTCTTAGCATGCGCATCGGATGAAGCCTTCATCAATGATTTCTCTGGAAGCCTTTTTCCATATTCTTCCTTAAGGATCATCTTTCGTATAGGTATACCTGTTAAATCCATATTATCAACATAAAATTGAATGAACAATTATAAATATGTAGTTTAATTTCAATTCTTTTGGTGTTAGTTATTGAGTTGTGGTTGGCATCTTTCTATATTCGGTTTTGATGTGGAGCTCTCTCTAGCTTCAGCTTCCTCTCTTTATATTCATGAAGAAATAATTCCATCTCTTTTGGATAAGCTTGTTAGAGATATTAAAATTGATGGTGTTTTTAAAGATCCAATAATTGTGGATTTGAACTCCATGGTTGTTTTAGATGGTATGCATAGGGTTGCTGCTTCTAGGAAACTTGGTTTAAAGTGGGTTCCAGTATGCTATTTGAATTATATGGATAATAAAGTTCATGTTCACAGTTGGTGGAGGTGTATTTCAGGATCTAACTTAAGGGAGTTTGTAGAGGGGAATTTTAAAGTTGAGTTTTTGGGTAGAGATAGATTCAATGAGTATGTCTCTCAAAGCCCACTTCTAGTTTTTAGGGATGGATTTCATATTTTCAATTTTAATGATGTTTTTGAAGGGTTTAAACATGTTAAGTTTTTAGAGGAGACTTTTTCTGATGCTGGTTTTACTATTGATTATGATGTGGAGTCTGATGCTATTTCAAAATTGGATTCAGGTCTATGCTCAGCTGTTTTAACTTTGCCATACATTTCTAAGGATTATATAGTTTCTTTAGCTTTATCCAATAAGGTTTTACCACATAAATCCACTCGTCATGTTCTTCCATATAGGCCAATGAATGTTAATGTTCCATTGAGTATACTTCTCATTGATGATTTCAAATCAGCTGTATCCAGATTCATTTCCATTATTAACAGTAGGAAAGCTTCCCTATATCCCCCTGGGCATGTCTTAGATAGGAGATATGACGAGTACCTATATGTTTTTGAGGGGTGATGGTGTTGCAAATTAAATTTATGGGTCATTTAAAGAATATTGTTGGCTGTGAATATGTGTCTATGGAGAATGTTAATGGCTTAACTTTAAGGGAAGTTTTAGTTAGATTGCACGATTCTCTTGGTGAAACTTCAAAAGAGATTTTTAATGGTTCCCCAGTTAAGGTTCGTTCCAGTATAATAATATTGGTTAATGATGCTGTTTATGATGTTGTGGGCGGATTGGATTATGTGGTAAGTGAGGATGATGAGATAGTGTTCCTCCCCACAGTTCACGGTGGATAGGTGATACTTCTTGGATTTAAGCTTCTTTTTCAATCCCAAATCTGTTGCTATTATTGGCGCATCCACAACCCCTGGTAAGATTGGTTATGAGATTGTTAGAAATCTTGTTGATAGTGGTTTTAATGGTGATATACTACCAATTAACCCTAGGGGTGGATCTATTTTGGGTTTGGAAGTTTATGATTCTTTGAAATCCCTACCATCAACTCCAGATATATCCATAATTGTAACTCCTGCAAATACTGTTCCAGGAATTGTGGAGGAATGTGGTTTAAATGGTGTTAAAGGGGTTGTGATCATTTCTGCTGGTTTTAGTGAGGCTGGTAATAGGGGTTTAGAGGAGAAGCTCATTGATTCTGCACATAAATTTAATGTTAGAGTTATAGGTCCAAATAGTGCTGGTATAATTAATACTAAGAATGGTTTTCATGCATGTTTGGAGTTTAGGGTTCCTAAGGGTCCTGTATCTCTAATATCTCAGAGTGGTGCTGTTGGAGGGATATTGTTTGCCTTTGCTAGAGAGGGTAATTTGGGGTTTAGTAAGTTTGTTAGTTGCGGTAACTCTTGTGATGTGGATGAAGTGGAGGTTTTGGAGTATCTTTTAATGGATGATGATACTGATTCTATAGCATTATATTTAGAGACTATTCATAATGGGTTTAAATTTATTGATGTTTGTAGGAGATTTAGAGGGGTTAAACCCATTATAGCTTTTAAAGCTGGTCGTTATACTGCTGGTGGTAGGGCTGTATCATCGCATACTGGTGCATTGGCATCACCATACCACATATATTCCACTGTTTTCAAGCAGTTCGGCATTCTTGAAGCTTCAAATCTAAGCGGCTTCTTTTCTTCAGCCAAATTTTCATCATTTAAACCTTATGCTAAAGGTTCCAGAGTAGCTATAGTAACTAATTCCGGGGGTCCAGGGGTTATAGCCACAGATCTATGTGAATCCTTAGGTTTGTTTGTTGCTGAGCCCTCTGAAAATTTGAAGAATAGGCTTAGAGGATTCCTTCCACCCATATGTTCTCTGAGAAACCCCATAGATTTAACTGCCATGGGTTATTATGATTGGTATTATAATGTTTTGAGGGAGCTTGCCTCTTCAGGGGAGTATGATGTCATTCTCGTCATCTGTATTCCTCCAAGTTTTGTTGATCCTATGGATGCTGCTAGAGCCGTCTTGGATTTCCATAATTTAGGGTTTGATACACCTATTGTTCCATGCTTTACTTATGGTGATATGGTTAGGAAATGTATTAAATATTTGGAGGATAAAGGTATTCCATGTGCATTTAGTATTGAGGATGCTGTTTATGCCGCTTATTCCCTAATATATTTTGGTGGTGGTTTTTATGGATCCAATTTTAGGTGAAGCTGGAAGTAAAGTTTTATTGATGGGTAATGAAGCTATAGCTAGAGGAGCCATTGAGGGTGGAGTTCATCTAGTTTCAGGTTATCCTGGGACTCCATCTTCTGAAATCATAATGTCTTTATCAAGAGTTTCAAATAAGGTTGGAATGATCGTGGAATGGTTTGTTAATGAGAAGGTTGCTTTTGAGGTTGCATTTTCAGCTTCATCCGCAGGTTTGAGGTCTATGGTCACTATGAAGGCTCCAGGCATTAATGTGGCTTCAGACGCTCTCCTATCCGCAGCTTATGCTGGTGTTAATGGTGGTATGATAATATTGGTGGCTGATGATCCCGGTCCCCACACAACTCAAACTGAGCAGGATAGCAGATTTTATGCTGTTTTATCAAATCTACCAATGATTGAGCCTTCCACCCCACAAGAAGCTAAGGATAGTGTGGTTTGGGGTTTAGAATTCTCTGAGAAAATTGGTTTGCCAGTAATTCTTAGAACAACCACTAGGGTTAATCATACTTCTTCTAATGTTGTTTTAGGGGAGATTAAGAGAATTGATCGTAAACCTAAATTTCCAAGAGATCTACCTAGGTATGTTCGTGCATCAATGAAGTGGAATCTAAATAGACATATCTGGCTTAATAATCGTATGAGTATTGCTGAATCTATGGCTTTAGATTGCCCATTTAACATTATGGATGTTAAAGGCGAATATGGAATTATTACCAGTGGTGTTAGCTATTTATATGTTTTAGAATCTTTAGAGAGGCTTGGTGTAGATTCCTGCTCCATATTGAAACTGGGTTTAACAAATCCATTATCTAAGAACCTTATTTCAAATTTCCTCTCTAAATGTAAGCGGATATTATTTGTTGAGGAGCTTGAACCCTTTCTTGAGGAGCGTGTAAGATCCATATCCACCCTACCAAAATTAAATGTGGAATTTTATGGCAAGTTTAATGGTTTACTGCCTAGGGAGGGGGAGCTTAATATTGATATTGTTGAAGATGCTATAAGAAGCTTCCTCAATATAGAGTATGGAAATAAATTGAATAGTGAAATTCCATTGGAAGCTCCTCCAAGAAGTCCAATAATGTGTGCTGGATGCCCTCATAGAGCTTCATATTATGCATTATTAAAAGCCATTAGAGCTTCCGGTCATAGTCATGATGATATTCCAATATTTGGTGACATTGGTTGTTATGCATTAAGCTTACAAAAACCTTTGGAAGCCATATGGACTGAGCATTGTATGGGAGCAAGTATATCCATGGCCTTGGGGTTGAAGCTTTCAGGTTATGATAAGCCCGTTGTAGCTACCATTGGGGATTCCACATTCTTTCACGCTGGGATACCAGCACTCATTGATGCTGTGCATTTTAATGTCAACATTCTCGTTTTAATTTTAGATAATGGGATTACAGCTATGACTGGACATCAACCTCATCCTGGGGTGGATTTTAAAGCTGATGGTTCCCCTGCCAATCCAGTGGATATTGTGAATATAGTTAGGGGGATTGGCGTAGATAAGATTGATGTTATAGATCCATATAATATTGAGAATTCCATTAAGGTTTTAAAGAAGGCTTTAGCCAATGTGGATGGGGTTTATGTGGTTGTGGCCAGGAGGGAGTGCGCTATACTTGCTAGGAGGATTGGCAAAACTTATCATAAGGTTTTAATAAACTATGATGTTTGTAGGAAGTGTAAGGTTTGTGTATCAACCTTCAATTGTCCAGCAATGGATTGGGATCCTGTGAAGGGTCCAGTATTATTAGCATCATGTAATGGTTGTGGTGCATGTGGATTCATATGTCCATTTAAAGCCATTGAGGTGTATTGATATGATCGATAAATTTAACTTAATTGTTTGTGGTGTTGGCGGTCAAGGTGTATTGACATTGTCACGTATATTGGCTTCAGCAGCTGTGAAGTTTGGTTATAATGTTAGTGTTGGTGAAACCTTGGGGATGTCTCAAAGGGGTGGTATTGTTCAGAGTTTTATTAGGATTGGGAGTGGTGTTTTAAGCCCATTGATACCATCACATGGTGCTCACACGGTTATATCTCTTGACTACATTGAATCTCTAAGGGTTATCAAATATGTTTCGAAGGATTCCTCCGTAATCTTGAATTCCAATACCATTACCCCATCATCAGTACTTCTAGGAGAATTTGGTATGCCTACAATTGATGATGTTAAAAAGGTTTTCAAAGGTTTAGTGGATAACCTCTATATAATAGATGCCGATGAATTGGCTTCTAAAGTTAATTTGCCTGCAGCATCAAACATTGTTATGCTTGGTTTATTCATTAAGCTTCACCCAAATATATTATCATTGAATATTGTTGAAGAATCTATTATGGAAAATGTTCCATCAAAATATTTACATGAAAATCTTTTAGCCTTCAATTTAGGTTACAATCTTCAAGTGAAAAGGTAATTAGGATGATAATCACACGTTATTTTTGTGGTTTAAATGAAGTTCATAGCCCCATCATGGGATGATGTGCATTCAAAGATTCTGAAATTATCCTTGATGATAAGAGCCTCCGGTTTAAAATTTGATGCTATTGTGGGGGTTGCTAGGGGTGGATGGATCGTTGCAAGACTGCTTTCTGATCTATTGGATATTGCTGATATTGGAAGTTTGAGGATAGAATTTTATAAGGATGTGGGTATGCATACGCGTTCTCCAGTGATAACTCAACCCGTTTCCATAGATGTTCGCGGTAAGAATATTTTGGTTGCTGAAGATGTTTCCGATACTGGGAGTAGCCTAGTTTCTGCTGTTAATCACTTATTGGATATGGGTGCTAGGAGCATTATGGTTGCTACAATACATGTTAAGCCTTGGTCCACATTTGTTCCAGATTTCTTCATTGATGTTATTGACGCTTGGATAATATATCCTTGGGAACCATTCGAATCTATAAAGAGTTTAACCCTAAAATGGGTTAGGGATGGTCTTCGCCCCATGGAGATTAGGGATAGGCTTTTGAGCATTGGCTTAAAGCAGGATATTGTGGATAAATTGTTGCCGATAGTTTTCAAAGATATAGGGGTTATGGATGATGGAATTTAAGTGGGTTGATGGTGGGGTAATAATCAATTTTTCCAGCAATTTCCCATATGATTATGTTGGAATTTTTGGTTTAGCCTTCTTAAACCCTATTTCTAGGGATGATATTTTCAGTAAGGTTAATGGTCTAGGTGATGGATTTAAACTTCAACTCCTTAATTATGAATCCATAACTTCTTGGAGGCATGTGGCTTCTGCAGCTATGAAGGCTTTAAGGAATTTTAAGTATGGTACTAATATTTCCCGTAGGGTTGAGGTTGAACTTCTATTATATTGTTCCGGTTTTAGGCAGATTAGGGATGCCATTAAGATTGTAGGTTTAAGTGAGTTTGTTAATAAATTTGTGTTGGTGGTTTTCGGTTTAGATGAATGTAAAGTTTTTGAGGGTTTTGAAAAATTTACATCCATTTTTCCAGCTTCCTCATGTATTGATATTTTAAACATGAAATCTAATGAGCATATGAAGAATTTAATGAAGATCTTTAATATTAGTGAGGATGAATTGAAGAGTGTTTTGAAGGGTAATGTAAGTTTGAATGAAGCTTTGGAATATCTTTTAATTGAGAGGGGTAGTATGTTGGATGCTTTAAGATGATTATTTGAATTCTCTTATGAATTCCTCCTTCATCTTTGTTATAGATAATATTTGACTTGGATTTATAATTGATATCCCAGTTATATCCCCTATTATCTCTATTTGTATTATCTTATCCGGCATTTCTAAATTAACCCTTCTATCAACAATTTCAGCTATTTTCTCTATCAATTCTCTACTGCTAATCTCCGTTGCTCTCTTATTTACTGTTATTCTGAAGCTATCATTTTCACCAATTTTCCAAAGCAGCTCCTTCACAGCTCTCTTTATCTCTTCAATATCTGTTTTCACAGTTTTCTCTATTGGCGTCACCTTTAGTATGTAGTGGAATTCCCATGGTCTTTCTTTAGCCATCTCTCTAAGCTTCTCCACTATGATTAATGGGTCTGTCTCCGTCTTTACAATTACGATTCCAGGCAATCCCACCCTATCATATACTGCTTTCTCCTCCCCCACTTCTCTAAGTATATACCACAATTCAGATATGCAATCGTTCTCTCTACCTCTCTGTGTTGATATCAATAATGTGAAATCCTTCTGCATACAATATGCTTATTTTTCGTCAAACTTAAATCTTTGGCGTTTGAATTATTATGGGGTTTATTTGAGCTGTATTATTGAAGCAAAGGATGTTCACAAGTATTATTACATGAAGGGATGGGTTGTTAAAGCTCTTCAAGGTATAAATTTATCTGTAAATAAGGGTGAATATATTTCTATTATGGGCCCCTCAGGATCTGGTAAAACAACTTTGTTTAATGTTATTGGCGGTTTAGATAAACCAACTAAGGGTGAAATTACTGTTGATGGTGTAAATTTGTTAAGTTTAAGTGATCTGGATCTAGCTAGGTTTAGATGCTTTAAGATTGGATATGTTTTTCAAACCTTTAATTTAATTCCATTCTTAACGGCTTTGGATAACGTCATATTGCCCATGCTTTTTGCAGGTTTATCCCCTGAGGAGAGGCGTAATAAAGCTGTGGAATTATTGAATATTGTTGGTTTAGGTGATAGGTTGAATCATAAGCCTGATGAGCTTTCAGGAGGCCAGCAGCAGAGGGTTGCTCTTGCAAGGGCTTTAGCCAATAATCCATCAATATTACTGGCTGATGAGCCTACAGCCAATCTTGATCTCGCCACAGGTTTCAAGATAATTAGTTTAATGAAGGATTTGAATGTTAAGCGTGGTGTTACTGTTATTTGCGCCACTCATGATATGAAGATCATTGGTGTTAGTGATCGTATTGCTTGGATTAGGGATGGTGTTATTGAACGCATTGAGCCTAGGAGAACTGTAGAGCTTACTTCTGAGGAATTGTTTGAGGGGCTTCCAAAAGTTTAGCTTCAGATATGGCTTCCTTTATTGCTTGTTCTATTTGTTGTGGTGTTGCCGGCTCCTCCAATCCTCCCCTCCTCGTCCTATGGCTTAATGTTAATTTTGCACATGTGGTTATGTGTTCTAATTTAACCTCCTTTAAACCTTCAAAGGCTGCTAGAGCTTTTGAAGTTTTAAGTATTGTTATGTCTGGTCTATGTCCATCAACACTTAATTTTATACATAATCTTGAGATCACTTCTAAAAGTTTTTCAGGTATCCTAACC
>JAWBOZ010000004.1:0-16358 GCA_038825625.1 Methanomethylicia archaeon
TTAGAGAACCATACTTTATAATTGAGTGGCCTACAGCGCTCAAACCATTTTACATTAAACCTAAATGTGAGGACCCAGAGTTAAGTGAATCTTTCGATTTAAATTGGTCTTGGTTAGAGATAGCTAGTGGAGGAACACGTATTCATATAAAGGAACAGTTGGTTGAAAGACTGCTTAAAATGGGGTTAAACCCCAACAATTTTGAACCGTTTGTTTCATATTATGATTATGGTATGCCTCCTCATGCAGGTTGGGGGATGGGGTTAGAGAGGCTTTTGATGATGATAATAAATGTTAATGATATCCGTGAAGTAACGTTATTCCCACGAGATAAAAATATGCTAATACCGTAAGACCTCTATCATTTAAAGCCACTTTTGTCTGGGTGAGATGGCTTTATTATTTCCCTAAGAACAATAGTTGCATAGAACCCCTTTTTCAATATAAATCTGCATAGAATATTTCCTTCTTTTGTTATGTTCCATGTGAAGTTGTAAACTTTAAATTTGAGCGGCCTGTAATAACCAACCATGGAGATTTCAGGAAATTCTTTGAATAAAAATTCATTTAATGATATTTTCTCTTCTTCCATGACTTTAGCTATTGGTTCATACGCTTCATCTCTTGGCATCTTCCATAAAGAAAATCCTGGAATTGGGTATAATATAGAAAAAAGTCCTCTTTTTATTAAACTATTAACTTTTTCTATGTTTTTATTATTAGTAAAAAGTATATCTTCTTCTCTGAAAACAGTTGTTTCTAAGGGACTTACAATATCACCCTCAATAGCATATTCTATTGGGATCCCCATATCTATTCTTTTGTTGATGAAAATATTAAATAGATATGACTGATATGATTGTAAAAATATCTTTACTATGAAAGTAGGTATTTTTTCAAATGTGGAAGAATATTCTTTATCTTCATAATCTATTTTCGCATATTTTCCATTTGCTAACGTTTCTTCCAATAATAAGTCAAATTCATGATGCTCCCTTGAAAGAATTAACTTTACTGCTTTATCATACATTCGCTTTAAGATAAGTTTGCCAACAATATGATTGAATGGCTCATTTACGCTAAATCTTTGATGTCCAAAATATGATGGAAGTTGTTTAAAGGATAAGAAACTTTGGATAATTGTCATATTTTCAAATAATTTTTCATCGTCTTCTTTAGTCCTTATTGTTACTGTAAATTTATTTCCCCATAACTCATGTGTAGAAACATGAGTGTTAGATTTATATGATGATAACACTTCAACATTCTTTGTATTTATGTTGTTGATTTCACTTATATTGCGCCCATTACACTTCACACTTATAAGTTGACTTGTTAATGCTCTTGCATCCTTTAACCCTAAAAATTGAAAATTTGAGAATGGTATTTTTGAAATTTTAGAAAGTTTATTTATTGCTGTAAGAGTATCGACACCTTTTTTAAATAAAATTATTCGAAGATATTTACCATTATTTGATACTGGCATTATTGGTTTATCTCTTTTTAATGGTAGTATTATACCTCCCCTTAAAATTTCTTGAACTATAAAATCCTCCGGTATAACTTTGATCTTACCATCAATGCCTTTATTTGGAGTAAAATAATATTTTAATCCTAAAGATTTTTCTACATCATTAGTTGTTTCATGCAATACGATCAGTCCCACACATTATAGTAATGGTAAAGAACCTGTTATTCTATCTATAATATTTGATGGAGCAGGTCCTATACCCAAACATGTTAGTGTATTTGATGGCAATTCAGTTAATCCTAAATCATATATTAGGATTGCAGGTAAATTATTAGACAAAGCTTTATTATATAATTCAAGTAGCGACCTTTCATCATTGACCTTTAGTACAATTTTCCTTTGTCCTTCTTCAAACCATTTTTCCCACCATTTATAATTTTTCTCTTTCGCTTTTTCAGCAGCATTTATGGCGGCATGTGCAACTTGTACAGCTATTTTACCTTTGCTCATTTTCAGATCTTCCCTTACGATGATCACTTGCTTAATTTCCTCAGACATCCCTTTATCTTTACTCAAAAATAGAATATAATTTTTTCTTGGTACCAGTCACATATAATAGTAAAATTTTTATTAATCTATAACTATGGTAAAAAACAACAGGTGTATTGTATATGGCAGGTGAGATAGATTTAAAGTTGCCAATATGTGTTTCATGTAAATATCCTATATTGCCATCTGAAAAAGGTGTAAGCTTTCCTTGCCCTAAATGTGGTTATACTTTATGGCGTGACAAACGTTGTAGGAAATTAGCAAATAAATATAAGTGTCCAAGTTGCGGATTTGAAGGACCTTAATGGTGAAAAACATGGGTAAAGTGTACGTTTTAGTAAAAGTATATCCTTCCTCGATTGACACAAATTTAGATGAATTAGTAGAAGATATAAAGAAAGTATTACCAAAAGATATAATTGTAGGCAGCTATGTTAAGGAGCCTATAGCTTTTGGTTTATATGCACTAAAGATTGCCATGATTATGCCAGAAAACATGGAAGGGGGTACAACTATAATTGAAGAGAATGTTGAAAAATTGCCTACTGTGAACCAAGTAGAAGTGGAATATGTTACTCGCATTTAATAATGTTCTCAATATTGTTAAATTGTGTAAGCAAAATATTTACAAGTCACTTAATCTATTAATGAAAAATGGACGTGAATCACTATGAGTTTTGGTTATAAAAGTAAGAGGGAAATACAGTTGAGGGTAGCTGAAGCGAAACAAAGAGATGTAGGCCGCGGCAAAATAAGGATCAGCCCAAAAGTTATGAATGATATGGATCTAAATGCTGGTGATATAGTAGAAGTGGAAGGTAAAAAGAAAACTGCAGCAATAGTTTTACCAGCATATGATGACGATGATGAAACAATAGTGAGAATGGATGGTCTTATACGAAAAAATGCTGGTGTATCCATTGGAGAGAAGGTTGTTATAAGAAAAGCTGAAGCAAAGCCAGCATCCACTATAAGGTTAGCTCCTTCATCTTTCTCAATAACAATTGATAGCGGATTTGTAAATTTTGTGAAAAGGAAACTTTTTGATTATCCTATAACTGAAGGAGACACGGTTTTAATCCCTGTATTAGGTCAAGCAATACCATTCAAGGTCATATTAACTAGACCTAGTGGAGTAGTATTGGTAGCTGAAGAAACAAGTATTACAATACTTGAAAAACCTGCTGAAGAGGTGAAAGTGCCTAGAGTAACTTATGAAGATATTGGAGGTCTGCATGAAGAAATACAAAAGATAAGGGAAATGGTTGAGCTTCCGTTGAAGCATCCTGAGTTGTTTAAGAGGTTGGGTATAGATCCTCCTAAGGGTGTTTTGTTGTATGGTCCTCCAGGATGCGGTAAAACATTACTTGCAAAAGCAGTAGCAAACGAAACAAATGCATATTTCATCTCAATAAATGGACCAGAAATAATGAGCAAATTTTATGGGGAGTCTGAGCAAAGACTGAGAGAAGTGTTTGAGGAAGCTAAACAAAATGCACCAGCAATAATATTCTTTGATGAAATAGACGCCATAGCACCTAAGAGAGAAGAAGTTACTGGAGAAGTGGAAAAGAGAGTTGTTTCACAATTGCTAGCATTAATGGATGGATTAGAAGCGAGAGGTGACGTTATTGTCATTGGTGCAACTAATAGACCTAATGCCATAGATCCTGCCTTAAGACGTCCAGGTAGATTCGATAGAGAGATAGAGATCGGTGTTCCAAACAAGGATGGGCGATTAGAAATATTACAGATTCATACTAGGAACATGCCTCTAGCTGAAGACGTAGATTTAAAAGTGTTATCAGAAATAACTCATGGCTTTGTGGGTGCTGACTTAGCAGCTTTATGTAGAGAAGCTGCAATGAAAGCTTTAAGACGGTATTTACCCCAAATAGATCTTCAACAAGAGAAAATACCTGAAGCTGTTTTAGAGAAATTACAAGTAAATATGAGTGACTTTATGGAAGCTTTTAAAGAGACAACTCCAAGCGCTATGAGGGAGGTATATATTGAAACCCCAAATGTGAAATGGACGGATATAGGAGATTATGAAGAGATAAAGCAAGAGCTGAGAGAAGCTATAGAATGGCCTATTAAACATCCAGACGCATTCAAACGGCTAGGTATAAGACCACCGAGAGGTGTTTTATTAACAGGTCCACCTGGTTGTGGTAAAACATTACTTGCAAAAGCAGTAGCAACAGAAAGTGAAGCGAATTTCATAAGTGTGAAGGGACCTGAAGTCTTGAGTAAGTGGGTGGGAGAATCTGAAAAAGCTATAAGAGAAGTTTTCAGGAAAGCTAGAATAGCTGCACCAGCAATAATATTCTTTGATGAAATAGACGCCATAGCACCAATGAGAGGATTAGATTATGGAGATTCAAGAGTTACTGAAAGAGTTATAAGTCAATTATTGACTGAAATGGATGGATTGATTTCTCTTGAAAATGTAACAGTATTGGCAGCAACAAATAGACCAGATATATTAGACCCCGCATTACTTCGCCCTGGAAGATTTGACAGAATAGTGTATATTCCTCCACCAAACTTAGAAGCTAGGAAAGAAATACTTAAGATTCATACTAGGAACATGCCTCTAGCTGAAGACGTAGATTTAAATGAATTAGCAAAATTAACTGAAGGCTATTCTGGTTCAGACCTTGAAGCTGTTGTTAGAGAAGCAGCTATGATCACGTTAAGAGTAGATATTACAGCAACTAAAGTTGGAAAAAGCCACTTTATGGAAGCATTAAAGAAAATCAGACCATCTATCAATGAAAACATGATACAATACTATAACAAATGGATTGAACAATCAAAACAGATGCAAACAAGACCGAAGTTAATAACATTCACATAAAGGGATGGAAAATGAGCAAAATATATAAAAAATCCTTATGGATCGAGCAACCCATAGAAACAATTATAATGTCTATACTGAGCAAAGACCCGAAGAAAGTGTTTGAGGATGATGAGTTATATAACAAAGTTAAGGATACATACGAATATTTATCATACAATCATTTCATTAAAGCACTCATAAATTTAGAAATCTGGGGCAAAATAAGTGTAGTACAAGCTAGAAAAGGCAAAAAACTAATAAGTTTAAATACGAGTTGAAACTTTATGGGAGTAGATTTAAAGGACATTATCCCCAAAGAAATTATTGAAGAAATAGAATTCCCATATTTGAAGGGAAAAGTTATTGCCATAGATGCATATAATGCCATATATCAATTTTTATCCACAATTAGACAACAAGATGGCACCCCATTACGGGATAGTAGCGGTAGAATAACTAGTCATTTAAGTGGTATACTCTATAGAACTACAAATTTTTTGGAACTACAAATAAAGGTTGTCTATGTTTTTGATGGAAAACCACCTGAACTAAAAGAAATGGAACTTTTAATGAGGAAAAAAAGGAAGGAGGAAGCAATAAAAAGATATGAAGAAGCTATACGAATAGGAGACCTTAAATTGGCCAAAACATATGCTCAACAAACAGCTCAATTAAATGAAGAAATGGTCAATGAGGTTAAATTACTCCTTGACGCTTTAGGTATCCCCTGGGTTCAAGCTCCATCCGAGGGAGAAGCCCAAAGTGCATATATGACTAGAAAGGGGGATGTCTGGGCAACTGCAAGCCAAGATTATGACTCCCTTTTATTTGGTACCCCCCGCCTTTTAAGAAACTTAGCAATTAGTGGTAGAAGAAAGCTCCCAAGAAAGGATGTTTATGTAGAGGTTAAGCCTGAAATGTTGTATCTAGATAGAATACTAAAAACACTGGAGATATCCCTTGAACAATTAATTGAAATAGGTATTTTGATAGGTACAGATTATAATCCTGAGGGAGTTGAGGGAGTGGGACCGAAAACAGCTTTAAAATTAATAAAACAACATGGAAGCCTCCAAGAAGCTCTTAAAGCTTTAAACTTTAAAACTGAGCCTTTTTCAGACCTTCTTCAAATAAAACAATTGTTTTTAAAACCTAATACAACTTCTGATTATAAACTTGAGTGGAAGAAACCAAATAAGGAAAAAGTTATTCAAATACTATGTGAGGAATATGATTTTTCCAAAGAAAGAGTTGAAAAGGCGCTGGATAGAGTTTTAAAAATTTATGAAGAAGAAACGAAACAAACCACTTTGAAGAAGTGGTTCAAATAGATTTCTTCCAACCATATTTACCAATTAATGGGACAAATACGCAGCCTCCAGCAGCATATGTTTTTATATTTCCATCCCCCTCCTTTATGGCTACTATAAGCTCTTGATAGAAGCTTCCACCTATTGGTATCACTATTCTTCCATTAACATTAACTTGATCTATTAATGGTTTTGGTATATCAGGAGCTGCTGCGGTAACCAGTATTCTATCAAAGGGCGCTTTTTCCGGAAAACCTAAGGTCCCATCACCAAGCATTACATCCACTCTGTTTGAATAACCAGTTCTTGACAAGTTTCCTTTAGCAAAATCCACTAAGGATGGAATTCTTTCAATAGAGTATACGTGACCCCATGATCTTTCTTCAACATGGGTAGGTGCTACTATTTCAGCACAAACTGCTGCATGATATCCTGACCCACAGCCAACCTCTAATACCTTCATTCCCACATTTAAATCCATTAATTCGCACATAATTGCAACCATATGAGGTGCAGAAATTGTTTGTCCCTCTAAGATAGGTAATGGTGAATCAAGATACGCTAAATCTCTATATTTTTGTAGCACAAATTCTTCCCTTGGAACGTTCAACATAGCTCTAATTACGTGCGGTGATTTTAGAACATCCTCCCTTATTAGTTTATTCACAAGTTCTTTTCGAGCTAATTCAAATGATCTTCTTTGAACCACATATATTCCCCATTTAATATTATATATTTGACAAAAACTACTTAATATTTAGCTTATAAAGTATAAAATTTTATTTCTTCAGTAATATAAAACTATAGATAAACATGATTATTGAAGAAATAATAATGTATGGTCACAAAAATATTAGGGCTACTCATAGGTCTACTCTTGAAATAACAAAAGAAGATACGCTAACTAGCAGAGGAGATTGCATAATAGGTGTAAAGGCAAATAAGTCTTGTAAAGACTTAAGTGAAGATTTTAAAAAAGCTATAAAACGAGAAGTACCTGTTAAAATGATTATTGAAGTTAATAATTTTAGAGATGAAATCATAGGTTATGGAAATAAAAATTTGATTTTAACTGATCCAACAAGTATCGTTGTAAGAAAGAGTAACTATATCTGCCCAAGAACTCTTATGATAAGTGCAAACAAAGCTGCATTTGATTTAGATAGAAGGTTAATATCCATAATAAGATGCCATGAAATACCAATTCATATAAAAATTATAATAACTTAGTGTTTAGCTAAGGCATTACCTCAAGCTTAGTTTTATATAACATCAATTCTACATATTTATTGTTATGGAGTGACTATCAACTATGAATATAGAAGAAGTGCTTCACTATATAAAGTTACCCCCCACAGAAGAATTGTTAACTGAAGAAAGATTACTTGAGTATTTAAAATTAGGCATACCACTTAGACATTATATAGGTCTTGAAATTTCAGGATATGTACATTTAGGCACAGGCTTAATTTGTATGCAAAAAGTAGCTGACCTACAAAAGGCAGGAATAAAAACGACGGTTTTTTTAGCGGATTACCACTCTTGGATAAACCGAAAACTTGATGGAGACCTTGATACTATTAGAAAAGTTGCAGGTGGATATTTTAAAGAAGCTTTAAAAGTATCATTAAAAATTGCTGGAGGCAACCCTGAAAATACCGATTTTATCTTGGGATCAGAATTGTATGAGAAAGTTGGTTTAACATATTTAGAAAACGTAATAAAAGTTTCGATGAATACAACGCTTTCAAGAATAAAACGCTCAATATCTATAATGGGCCGTAAAAAAGAGGAACTTTTGCATTTCTCTGATTTATTGTATCCACCAATGCAAGTCGCTGACATATTTACATTGAATGTTAATCTTGCACATGGAGGCATGGATCAAAGAAAGGCACATATTATAGCGATAGAAATAGGAGAAAATATTTTTGGATATAAACCATTGGCCCTCCATCATCATATACTAATGGGATTAAACATAGATAAAGAAAATTTTGATAATATCAAAAAATTAAAGGATACAGATCTATTGGAAGAAAGATTAATTGAAATAAAAATGTCAAAATCTAAACCTGAGGGAGCTATATTCATACATGATAGTGAAGAAGATATTAGGAAAAAAATCTTGAATGCATTTTGCCCCTCAAAGGAAGTTTCATGTAATCCAATAATTGAAATAATGGAATACATAATATTAAGACATCTAAGGGATGAGTATATAAAGATAATAAATCAAAAAACCCATGAAATAAAGGAATATAAGAATTTTATTGATTTTGAGAGATCATATTTAAATGGAGAAGTGCATCCATTAGACCTAAAAATTTATGTAGCAAATAAGTTAACGGAAATACTTAAACCAGCCATAAAGCATTTCAGAGAAGGCCCTGGCGAAAAATCTCTAGAGAACATGAGAGAGATCATAAACAAACAATAAACATTAAAATTAATATAGAAAACAAATTACATGTTATGATAAACATAAGATTATAAATCAATTGAATGATTACTAACGATAAATGGCTCAGACTATGATGAGTTGATGAATATTACACGTTTAGAAAGTTGTTAATGATATATAATAGTTGTAGCGGGCCCGGGGGGATTTGAACCCCCGACCAACGGCTTAGGAGGCCGCTGCTCTATCCATGCTGAGCTACGGGCCCCATTATTTATTTTCCAAAATTTTATTAAAACTTTATTTGTTGACTAATGTTCATGTTTATATAACCAGTATGTGAATTCCTTTAAATCATTAAAGACTATACTTTCTTTACCTCCTATTTCAACTTCAATTTTTTCTATGTGAAAAGAGGATAGAACTTCATAGGGACTTTTAGATCCAAAGCTTATAGACCAAGGAACAACATTAAAGTTTTTGTCAATTGATTTTATTAATTTATTCATACATATTACGTACTTAATTCCTCTGAAGTAGAATAAAGCTTTTGCATTAAGTTTTTTAATATTATCATAAATTCTTTGAAATTCTTCTTTAGTAATGTTAACCATTTTTCTCTTATGATTATTTACTTTTGAGAATATTAATAGTTTCTTCTACTGTTAGGTTATACTGCTCATTTTTCTTTAAATTTTTTAGAGTTATTTTACCCTCACTAATTTCTTTCTCTCCTATTATGATGGCATATGAAAAATTCATTGAGTTGGCATATGATAATGATTTCTTAATACTTCTACCCATAACTTCGATTTCTACGGGAATTTTTTGCTCTCTTAAAACTTCCGCTATTTTAAATGCATGATAAACAATGTTACGTGAAACAGGTATGATTATGACTTTATGCTCATCCTTAATTTGTTTTCTCAATCCTTCTTCTTCCATTGCTAAGATTATTCTATCAATGCCAGGTGCATATCCAACCGCTGGAGTAGGTGGGCCATTAAATGTTTCAATTAAATTGTCATAACGTCCTCCACCGCCTAGTGCTAATTTAAATTTCGGTGTAAAACATTCAAATATTAATCCTGTATAATATTCTAGTCCCCTAGCAAACCCTAAGTCTATGTGTATGGATATTTTTCTTTCTGAAGATTCTAATATTTCAAGGATATCTTTTAAATTGGCAATTGACTGCAAAGATTGAGGATATGCGTTCAATATTTTTTCAGCATCTTGCAATATTGATTTAAAATCGACTCCTCTCAGCCTTATAAGTTCTTCTACAGTATTTATGCAGTTTTTTGATACATTGTTGGCTTTTAATAGTTCTATTGCATCATCATATTTTGCTTTATCAAAAAGTGATAGAATTATATTTTGTATATTTTCAGAAATTCCTTCCATTTTAAAAATACTTTTCAATATTCCAATATGATTGATTTTTATGAAAGCTTCTATAAATCCTAAATTCTTAATGAGAGTATCAGCAATAATTATTATTTCAGCATCTGCTTCCGGATTTGAAGATCCTATTAATTCGAAGCCAGCTTGCCAGAATTCCCTATACCTACCGTATTGTGGTTCATCATACCTAAAGCAATTTGCTATATATCCAAGTCTAATAGGTTTGGGGTAAGATAGTAGGTGGTTTATATAGTATCTTGCTACTGAGGGAGTCATTTCTGGTCTAAGAGTTACTCTACGTTTTCCTAAATCTCTGAAGGTATACATTCTATGCCTAAGCTCTTCTCCAGCCTTAGCTTCAAATAAGGAAGCTTCTTCTAATGTTGGTGTAACTATTTCTTTGTATCCATATAATTTAAATAAATCCCGTATAGTTGATATAACATAATTTAGTTTTTCAACATCTTCAAACGTGAGATCTCTTAAACCTCTAAGCACTCTAAACTTTTTCTTATCCATAGTATCCACCTATAAACATAGCTACCAAAGCTATAAGCATATATAACAATATTCTTTTTTTAACGTTTATAGCAATTTCTACATTAACCATCTTTAGTATTGTAAGCGATTCTCCTATTAAACCTATGGCAGATATAGTTATAATTGGCAGGTATAACCAAGAAACCCATCCATATAAAACTGGTATAAAAATAAGTATTAACGCTGGAACAAAAAAGATTACCGCAAGTTTAGATGCAAATTTAGGCCCATACACATATGCCACAGACCTAATTCCTCTTTTGACATCACCCTCTACATCTGATATAGTTTTTATTATTTCTCTCCCCGTATTCACAAGAAAAGCAATTAACGAAAAAAACGATAGTAATTCTCTACTTTTTCCAACAGCATAAGCCCCAAAAATAAATGGTATAGCAACGCAAAAACTCACCATAAAGTTTCCAATTAATCCAACTTTCTTGAAATAAGCATTGTATGCTAAAGATATTACAAATGTTATTATTGCTATAAAAAAGCAATACATATTTATTAAAGAGGCTGAGAGAAACCCTAAAAATAATAATAATGCGCAATATATTTTCGCTTCCCAAATCTTTATATATCCACTTGGTATTGGTCTGTGAGGGGCATTTATCATATCAACTTCATAGTCATAAATATCATTAATAACCATGGAAGAAGCGGTTAAGAAGAAGCCAGATAAAAAGCCATTTAACATCACATAGTAAGGCGGAAAAAACTTTAACGCTATTAATTCACTAAAACATACTCCAAGTCCCATCATAATCGAATTCAATGGCCTAATTATTTTGATTAATGCTAGTATTTTTTGCAAGAAGAGATCACCCCTTCACAGCAATATCTCACTCACATTATAATACGCCACTTCATTTTGTCTATCTACAATTGCTAAAATAAGATCCTTTCTGATATCTTTTGCAGAATCAACTAGCTCTTTAAGTTCATAAAGACTTATAGGTTTCCCCTCCATAACCCCATAAACAATAAATTTTGCTGGATCCCTTCCAATAATAGTCCCTCTCTCATAAACTCTAAATGACATGTCATTAAACCCTTTTTTAACTATATACCCTCTACTCCGTAGATCTGAATATATAATATATTTTATCCATATGTTGGGATCATACTTTAGGAAAACGTTTAATAATTCATTAAATGACAATGATTTCTCATGATTTATAAATATTTTTAGCTTACCATTTCCAACAAGGAATAATGTTTCAAACGGAGCTAATATCAGATTACCATCTTCCTTCTCCCCATAATAACCATCATTCCATATAATGTTTGCATACTCACCATAAACTATAGTTTTATCTTCCACCAATTTACCAAAGACACATACGTTACTCATATATATTCACAATAAAGTAATAGAAATGTGTCAAATATAAATAGGTTTGAGGAAGCAAAACATGTCCTAAGTAACTTTTTGAATAATGTAAAAAAGGTGGTGATTATGGGCATAGGGAATGATCTTAGAAGAGACGATTCAGCAGGTCTGAGAGTTGTTAAAATTTTAAGTGGTAAATTAAAAAAAGATGCTTTTATACGCATATTAGAGTGTGGAGAAGTTCCAGAAAATTTCCTTGGCACAATAGAAAATTTTTCTCCATCTCATGTAATTATTATAGATGCTGTCGACATGAAGTCAATACCAGGTTCCATAGGATTTTTTAAAAGAGAAGATATTTTAGATTTTACAACAATATCCACACATAATATTTCGCCACAAATAATGTTCACGTACTTAGAAGACATCATAAAAGCTAAAGTTTTATTGATAGGAATCCAGACAATGAACATAGGATTTGGTGAAAATCTATCTGATGAAGTAGATAAATCTGTAAAATTTATTGCAAATGTTATTATTGAGGTGTTATCTGATGAAAAAATTGCCTCAGACAATAGAATGGGTTAATGGAATTGTAAGGATCGTCGATCAAACAGTACTTCCTAAAAAATTAAAAATTATTGAATGCAAAACTGAAAATGAAATTATAGATGCAATAATTAAAATGAAGGTAAGAGGTGCCCCAGCAATAGGTGCTGCAGCATCAATGGCATTAGCTCTCACAGCCAAGCGATATATGCATGAAAGAAAAGAAGAATTCATTGAAAAATTGTATGAAACTTCTGAGAAACTTAAAAAGACGAGACCTACTGCTATAAACTTGTTCTGGGCTATAAATAGAATTCTCCAAATCATAGATAAAAACAAAACCACCGTTGAAATTGCGAATGACATCATTAATGAAACAACAAAAATTGTTGAAGAAGATATAAAAGCAAACAACATGATAGGCGAAAACGGTGAAAAACTAATAGAAAATGGTGATAAAATTTTAACATATTGTAATGCTGGATCTCTTGCAACAGTTTACTATGGAACAGCTCTCGGCGTCATAAGGTCTGCTTGGAAAAATGGTAAAAATATTAATATATTTGTTGCTGAAACTAGGCCACAATTACAAGGCGCCCGCATAACTGCATTTGAATTAAAAAGGGAGAGAATACCATTTTTTCTGATTACTGATAATATGATAGGGTTACTTATGCAAAAAGGCATGATAAATAAAGTTATTGTTGGTGCTGACCGAATATTATATGATGGAACAACATATAACAAGATTGGTACATACACCATTGCTGTTTTATCTAAGCATCATAATATACCGTTTTATGTGGCAGCACCATTTTCTACTTTCGATTTTAAATCAAGTAAAGATGACGTAAAAATAGAGGAAAGAAGCCCCGAGGAAGTTACTAAAGTATTACTTAAATATAATATAGCACCGAAGAGAACAAAGGCATTAAATTATGCGTTTGATATGACCCCACCAGAATACATCACTGCAATAATAACTGATAAGGGAATAATATTCCCACCCTACATTGAAAATATACGAAAGAAATTATATCAACAATAATAACTATTATATTTTAAGTTTAAAGTTAAATTTGATTGCGGGGGTTGCCGAGCCAGGTTAAAGGCGACGGACTCAAGATCCGTTGGCGTAGGCCTCCGTGGGTTCAAATCCCACCCCCCGCATAAACGGTTATGTTCTAGTTAGTTTTATACAACCTTGGGTTATTATATGATGGTAGCGCACATGTAAAACATCTTGTGGATTAGTTTGCTATTTTATCATAAAGGTACCTATTTAGTTTATTTATTACATATTTTTAGGAGGATAATATTATATCAATGAGGACTTTTATTTATGTAAAAATCATGTTTTAATCATTATTAAATAAATTATATTCTTAATAATTCTCTTTAAACATTGTAATTATTTTGATTGAATAGCAGCATTTATAATTTTGATGTCCCTTATATTCGAATAGTGTAATTTATGAGATTTTTAAAGGGACCATTTTTCATGCAAGGGGATGAAGCTTGTGCAGAGGGCGCTATAGTTGCAGGATGTAGATTATTTGCTGGTTATCCCATAACACCATCAACTGAAATTGCTGAACGATTAGCTTCAAGATTGCCACAAGTTGGTGGTGCTTTTCTACAAATGGAAGATGAGATTTCATCTATTGCATTAATTATAGGTGCTTCTTATGCTGGTGCTAAGGTCATGACTGCTAGTAGTGGTCCCGGCATGAGTTTAATGATGGAGAATATAGGTTTAGCATTTATGACTGAGTCACCAATAGTTATTGTAAATGTTATGCGTGGCGGACCAAGTACAGGTCAACCTACTAGGGCATCTCAAGGAGATGTTATGCAAGCTAAATGGGGTAGTCATGGTGATTATGAAATTATAGCACTCTCCCCATTTTCTGTTCAGGAAATGTTTGATTTGACCATAAGAGCATTTAATTTAGCTGAGCAATTTAGAACCCCAGTAATAATTCTTAGCGATGAAATTATAGGGCATATGCGAGAGAAAGTAGTAATAAAAACACCAAATGAAGTTTTAATAATTAATCGTAAAAAGCCACAAAAGCTATCGGATTATAAATATTTTATATTCAAGCCTGAGGGGAATCTGATACCACCAATGGCTTGCTTTGGAGAAGGTTATAAGGTGCATGTAACTGGTTTAACTCACGATTTAAAGGGTTTCCCAAATACAATAGATCCTTATGTGCATAGCAATTTAGTGAGAAGGTTATGCGATAAAATAAGGTTGAATGCTGATAAAATAATACAGTTAGATGAAAGATTCATCAAAGATGCGGAGATTTTAGTTGTTTCATATGGTGTATCAGCTAGATCCGCATTGATGGCTGTACGCTTAGCTAGGGAAAGAGGAATTAAAGTAGGTTTATGTAGATTAATAACGATTTGGCCATTCCCCCAGAAAAAGTTCATTGAATATTCTCACAGGATAAAAGAATTTATTGTTGTCGAAATGAATTACGGCCAAATAATTAGGGAAATAGAAAGGAGTGTACATGGAAAACCAGTTCACCTATTATCTAAGCTTGGTGGCGATCCTCCTACACCAGAAGAAATATTAAATTTAATAATTGAGGTTGATAAAAATGTTAAATAAAAATGAGGAGTATAAGCATCCATTAGATGATCTCTTACTATCGGAATATTTACCCCATATATGGTGCCCAGGTTGTGGCATAGGCATAGTTTTAAGTTGTTATCTTAGAGCATTATTAGATCTTAAAATAGATTTAAGGAATGTTGTAGTAGTATCTGGCATTGGATGTACTGGTAGAATATCAAATTACGTTGCATTAGATTCTTTTCACACCACTCATGGCCGTGCAATTCCAGTAGCTATGGGTATAAAAATAACTAAGCCCCATTTAAAAGTTACAGTTATTAGTGGGGATGGAGACCTCTTCGCCATAGGGGGAAATCATTTTATACATGCCGCAAGAAGAAATGTTGATCTATTTGTTTTATGTGTTAACAATTTTAATTATGGAATGACTGGGGGGCAGCTTGGACCGACAACACCTTTTCAATCTAAAACTACGACTAGCCCTTATGGCAATATTGAGCAGCCATTTAACTTATCATATCTTGCAGCAGCCTCTGGAGCCACTTTTGTGGCTAGATGGACTATAGCACAACCTTCTGCACTAATAAAAAGTACTAAGAGGGCTTTAGAAAGAACTGGTTTTTCATTTATTGAGGTTATAGCTCCATGTATAACTTTGTTTTCAAGATACAATAAACTGGGAGGAGCCCCTGAAGTTCTAAAGTATTTATTAAACAACAGCATAATACAAAACAATGTAGATCCTGCTAAGGCAAATATAGAATTAGGCAAGAAGATAATTGTAGGTGAATTCTTGGAATTTGAACGCCCAGAATTTATTAAGGAAGTTTATCGATTAATTAAAGAACAAAGTGGTTTAGAAATAAAATCAATATTGGAGAGCGTTGAAAAATGATGTGGGAAATACGTATTTCAGGTATTGGTGGTCAAGGAATTTTAATGGCCGGGTACATCTTAGGTAAAGCTTCAACTATGTTTGATCATAAAAACGCTGTTCAAACAGAATCTTATGGACCTGAAGCTAGGGGAAGCAGATCTAAAACTGATGTTATAATATCTGAAGAAGAAATAGAATACCCATACATAACATCGAACAATATTTTAGTAGCACTCTCTCAAGATGCATATAACTATTACAAGAATTATGTATGTCGAAATGGTATTATAATAGTAGATGAAGATCTTGTAAACGTATATGATCCCCCAAATAATGTTACCATATATAAAGTTCCAGCAACACGAATAGCAACAGCTTTAGGTAGGAAGATTGTGGCAAACATGGTTATGTTGGGTGCTTTATCAGCAGTAACCGGAGCAGTTTCTTGTGAAGCATTAGAAAAGGCCATATTAGATA
>JAWBOZ010000005.1:0-16205 GCA_038825625.1 Methanomethylicia archaeon
AACACTACTTGTTGACATGTATTTTAACCCTTTAATGACGGCTAAAGCTGCCGCTCAAACTGGATTAAAAGCCATAATATCGATTGGTGTTTTCGATTTTAACGATTCTGCTATGAGAGACGAAATGATTAAGAGTATAGAGGAATATTTATTTAAAGTTAAAATTTATGAACCAAAAATCATTGGAAGCATAGGTCCACATGCACCATACACTTGCTCCGAAGAATTACTACTAAAATGTAAGGATATAGCTGAGAGAGAGAATAGGCTAATACATATGCACCTCGCTGAAACACTGGAAGAACAAGTTAAATTTGAAGAAAAATATGGAAAAAGAGAAGTTGAATTTCTTGATAATTTAGATTTTTTATCCTCAAATGTTATTGCAGCACATTGTGTTTGGCTTAATAAGAATGAAATCAGAATACTAAGTGAGCATAATGTTAAAATATCCCATTGTCCTATCTCAAACTTAAAGTTAGCTATAGGTGGTGTTTTACCACTTAGCGAATGTTTAAAGAATAATGTTACAATAAGTCTTGGAACTGATAGTGCAGCAAGCAATAACTCACTAAATATGTTTGAAGTCATGAAGTACTGCGCATTAATACATAAACATCATACCTTGGATCCATCTATAGCTCCAGCCAATTTAATTTTTGATTTTGCAACCATAAATGGTGCTAAAGCTACTAATTATGTTAATTCTTTGGGTAAAATCGTTGAAAATGCCCCTGCTGATCTTGTATTATTGAACGCAAATTCACCAAATATAATGCCTATACATTCTGAAAAAAGTGTATACTCAAATATTGTATATAGCAATATTTCATCAAGCAATATTTATCAAGTGATAATTGATGGAGAAATAGTTTGTTTAAATGGAAAACTTACTAAAATTGATGAAACCAGAATATACCATGATATAAACAAGGTTATTAAAGATTTATTTTGCTAATAATCTTGCACTTTTTATTTTAAGTAAACCATGATCCCTCATCCACTCAATACTCGTATCTCCAATTTTAATCTTCTTTTTGAAAAATGGAGCATCATAAACAAAAGTTTCATATTCTCCTCCTTCTCCACAGATACTTATTTTATATTTCTTATTGAGTTTTACCAATTCATTAAGGACTTCGTAATCTATTTCGGTTCCAAGCCAATTTTCATTTAACCCTTGTGCTGCCACCAATACTATAATTGAGCGTATACCACATGAAATCATTTTTTCCATTAATTTTAATGGATTTTTCATCCATAATGGTGTAAAAAGTTTTAAACCAATCTTACTGCACATTTTAGTTAAGTAGTCTCTTTGATAATCTGAATATATAACACCAGATAACAATCCATCTATTCCATAAATTTCCTTAAGTTTAATAAGAGTATTCCTATAACTTTCTATTTCAACATATTCATGAACTTTTACTAACGGTATTTCCATAGCCTTTGCTTGTAAATCAATCCATTCATTGTTAATAAAATGCCAATGTGATGAATATATTTTTGCTACTACTGTTAGCAAACAAACTATTTCCCAACCCTGATTTAGTGCGTATTGTATTGCAAATGTAGAATCTTTCCCCCCACTAAAAAATGATGCAAGTTTCATTCTACCACCAAGTTTAATATTTATGTTATGAATATTAAGTTGAAGAACCATATATTTATTTAATAAATACTATTTAAAATGGGAGCGAATGAGGGCAATAGTATGGTACTTGAGGTATTAAGCAAAACTTTGAGGGAGGCCTTAAACAAGGTCATTAAAGCTCCATTAGTAGATGAAAAAACGATAAAAAACTTTATAAGAGATGTTCAAAGAGCACTCTTGCAAGCAGATGTTAATGTAAGTTTAGTATTACAAATTTCTCAAAATATAGAGAAGCGATTAAAAGAAGAAGAGCTTCCACAAGGATTTTCAAAAAGAGAGTTGTTATTAAAAGTGGTTTATGAAGAGCTCATAAAATTACTTGGTGGGAAAGAACATATAGCATCTGTTCTCCCAAATAAAAAGCCATATGTAATAATGCTTGTTGGAATACAAGGTTCAGGTAAAACTACCTCTGCTGCGAAATTGGCATGGTATTATAAGAAACAAAATCTAAGACCTGCATTAATTTGTGCTGATAATTTTCGACCTGGAGCATTTGCACAATTAAAACAGCTTGGTGAAAAAATAGGTGCCCCAGTTTATTGGGAAGAAGATGCAAGAACAGCTGTTAATATAGCTATTAATGGAGTGAATAAGTTTTTAAAAGAAGGGTATGATTTGATAATAATTGATACGGCAGGTAGACATAAGGAGGAGGAAGATTTAATAAGTGAGATGAAGGAGATCGCTAAAAAGATTAAGCCTGATGAAATAATGCTTGTTATTGATGCAACTATTGGGCAACAAGCTTTATACCAAGCTAAAGCTTTTCATGAGGCTACAAGTATAGGTTCAATATTTATAACTAAGCTGGATGGTTCTGCGAGGGGTGGGGGAGCTCTCTCAGCTGTAGCGGCAACAGGTGCCCCTATAAAGTTTATAGGAGTTGGAGAAAAGATTGAAGAAGTCGAGATTTTTAACCCCACCAAATTTGTTGGCAGGATATTAGGTTTGGGAGATATTGAAGCATTATTAGAAAAATTTAAGGAAGCATCATATATACCTAGTGAGGAGGATACTAAACGCATTTTATCCGGAAAATTTACTTTAGATGACCTTCTAACACAATTAAAATCTATTTCAAGTATGGGCCCATTACATAAATTACTACAATTTATTCCTGGACTTTCTATAAAAATTCCAGAAGATTTTCAAAAAGTTTCAAAAGAAAAGCTGAAAAAATATACTGCAATTATAGAATCGATGACTATTGAAGAGAGAGAGAATCCAGAAGTTATTGATAGATCTAGAGCACGTAGGATAGCTCTTGGATCTGGCACTTCAATGCATGACGTACAAGAACTCTTAAATCAATACCGTAATGTAAAAAGGATGATGAAACAACTTAAAAGGAAAACTAAATTGTTCGGGGGACTTAAAGATTTTACAGAGGGATAAAGTATAAGGATATTTATAGTTAAATTCAACAGAAAATTAAGTGATCTATTAAAGAGTGCACCATACATAATTTCTTCAACCATATATTCTGCGATATTGATATCCCATGGGATGCGATTAGATGTAAAACTTACATTGCTCTTTAATGAAGATATTTATATAAGCTTTTTATCAAACATGATAAGGAATTTATACCCTGATATGCAATCAATTTTAGGGATATTGCGAAAAGCAGAAATAAAACTCGTAAAAAGCTCAGCCAATAAATACCGCATTTCAACAGGTATTTATTGTGGTAAAATAAACTTCAACCTTTTATTACATGGTGAACATAAAATATTTTTTAATGAAACAAAAGGACCTCCCATCGAGAAAACACCTATCTGCGACAATTTTATTTTTGTTATTTGTTATCCATACATTGATCAAAAAGACATGAAATTTCTCTTAAGTAGAAGTGCAAAACCTATTAGGATTAGTTCAAAATATAAGTTACCTGGACCAATTTTAATGATAATAAACAATTATGTAGATAAGGTGACCTTGAAATATGATTGAAATCCTAGACAGCGCATTAGAAATTCTTAGAAGATATCCGTTATGTAATCATTGTCTCGGAAGATTATTTGCTAGATTAGCTAGCGGAGTGGACAATTATGAAAGAGGTTTCTCTATAAAACTTTTATTAACTATGAGGTTTCATTTGATGTCTAAGGATGAAAACCTTGTAGATCCCATTCTTAAAGATCTAAACATATTAGCTTCTAACGGTTCTTTTAAACCTGCTGCGAATCTCTTAACAAAACTTGGGAGTGAGCCTCCCCCTGAAAAACAATGCTACATATGCAATAATATGTTTGATAGATTAGATGAATATATTGAGAAAATTATTCCTTCAATAGGTGGATATGAATTCAATAGCTTTTTAATTGGAACAAAGATTCCAGCATCGATTTTGGAGAGAGAAGATGTTGTTCGGTCTAGACTTAATATTGATGTTGGTGAATCATTAAAATCTGAATTAAACCGTAATTTAGGTAAAAAGTTGCAAAAAATTTTAGGTAAAGCTGTCTCCTTCTCAAATCCTGATATTGTTATACTGTTAGATATTGTAAACAATGATGTTATTGTTGAGTTAAAACCACTCTTCATTTATGGTAGGTATAAAAAACTCATTCGTGGTATTCCTCAAACAGTCTGGTTATGTAACAATTGCTGGGGTAAAGGATGCTCTCTTTGCAACTATAGTGGGAGACGATACCCTACATCAATTTCCGAGCTAATAATTGAACCTATATCAAAAGCTACGGAGGGGGAAGAAGGAGTGTTCCATGGAGCAGGCAGGGAGGATGTGGATACAGTAACTCTAGGTAATGGAAGACCGTTTATAGTTGAAATTAAAAATCCAAAGCGTAGAAATATTGATCTTCTAAGAATAGAAAACATCATTAACGAAAATGCCAAAGGAAAAATAGAAGTTAAATTGTTGCGTTTTTCAAACAAACAAGAAGTACGTAAAATAAAAGGTTTATCAGCATTAGCTAAGAAACTCTATCAAGCAATAATTGAAGTTGATGGTGAAGTAGATCAAAATTCTCTTAAGAAGCTTGAAGAAGCCTTTCTAAATACACCAATAAAACAATATACTCCTACACGTGTACTGCATAGAAGAGTAGACAAGGTTAGAATAAAAAAAGTTTATTCAGTTAAAACAGAATTAATCGATAAAAATAGGTTTAAAGCAATAATAACTTGTCAAGGGGGACTATATGTAAAAGAACTTATAAGTGGTGATAATGATAGGACGCTTCCCAATTTTTCAAAAGTTTTAGGTAAGAAAGCCATATGCACAGAGTTATCAATATTATTTGTATCTGAGGATTTGCAGTGAACATTTATTAGTTACTCTGCATATAGGCTATTTATAAGATACTGTTAGGTGAGCATATTGGTAAAGCGTTCAGTTGGCTATAGAAGTAGAACAAGAAAACTATTGAGTAAAAGACCTCGTGAAAAGGGGCTCTCCCCTTTAAGTAAGATCATGTACCCATACAAAGAAAATGATAAAGTAGCTATAGTTATAGATCCTTCTATGCATAAGGGCATGCCTCATAGACGTTACCATGGTAAAGTTGGTGTTCTCGTAGGAAAACGTGGCAAAGCATACGTAGTTAAAGTTAATTTAGGCGAAAAAGAAAAAACGTTGATCATAAGACCACAACATCTTAAGCCTATAAACGTTTAGTATTTGAGGTGATTCCTATACCTAAGAAAATAGTTGAAAAATTTGAAGTGCCATATGCTACTGTGAAGGATTTTTTACGTAAAAGAGAGGAGTCTGGAGAGCTATCTGCATTACAAAATTTAACTTTAGATGTTACTTCAAAACTATCAAAAACCGATTTGAAAAAAGCTGAAAAGATCATTTCGAAATTAGTTGAAGATTTTAAAATATCTAGGTTTTCTGCGACACAAATAGCTAACATTCTACCTAAAAATATAGAAGAATTAAGAATTTTACTTATATCTGAGGGAAAAGTTTTTTTGACAAATGAATTACAAAAAATGCTAGATACTATTAAAAGTTTATATTAACCGGGAAGAAGTATAAGAAGAATTTTTAGGTGTGTAACCAATGTTTTCTCAATATAAGGATAAAACGAATAGATCTGAAAGTCCATACGAGGAATACTCATATGTTCTAGATTTTTTGCCATATGGTCATCCACTAACAGAGAGAACGTTGATGAGAAGTGAACCTATTGCGCAAGTTATTGGTGCAAACTATTTCGTATTATTGGAGGTTGTAATTAGACCTGGAGTTAACCTAACAGCTAGAGAGCTTGTTTATATAGGTAGAGGTGTCAGAGATAAAGTTTTACGGATCAGACGTAAATTAACTTATAACGATCTAACCATTTCTGCTAAAGATGAACTGCCTGATGTATTAGATATTATAGTCACAAAACAAGAGAAAAAATTTGTGGAATTTTTTAATATTGCAGGTTCTTTAACTACCAGATTACATTCTTTACAATTACTTCCTGGAATAGGTAGAAAGCATTTATGGATTATTCTTGAGGAAAGGAGAATTAAACCATTTGAAAATTTCGAAGATATACGCTTAAGAACCAAGATATCTGATCCTAAAAAGTTAATAATAAAAAGAATAATCTCTGAGCTTATAGATGAAGATAAATATAAGTTATTTGTAAAAAGTTGAAATACATGTCTATCTTTTCCGGGGGCTTACTAAAGGAGCTAAAATTCATCCTAAAACAAAATAATATTAAACCTAAAAAGAGATTAGGCCAAAGCTTTGTGGTATGCCAAAATCTCATTTCAAGTATGATCAAAGCTGCTGATATTAGAAACACAGATGTTGTATTAGAAGTTGGTGCTGGGTTAGGATTTTTGACCAGAGAGTTGGCCAAAAAAGCTAAAAGAGTTATAGCCATTGAAATAGATGGTAAGTTAATACGTATTTTGGAAAAAAATTTAGAAAAATATGGCAATGTTGATATTATTCATGGTGATGCTTTAAAATTTAAATTTGATAATGCCATTGATAAAATAGTTTCAAATCTGCCATTTAATATATCTTCTCAATTCACTTTTAAATTAGTTGACTTTAAATTTAAATATGCCATACTAACTTTGCAAAGGGAATTTGTAAATAGAATGATGGCTAATCCCAACTCTAAAGATTATGGTAGATTAACCGTTACCTCACAATTTTTCTTTAAAATAGAATTGTTACATCATGTTCCGAGAAAATGTTTTTATCCAATACCTGAAGTAGATGCATCATTAGTTAAATTAACACCTTTACGTACAAGTCCACTAAGTAATGTAGATGCTTTCTTTTTGGATATTATTAAATTTCTATTTTCTCAGAAAAACAAAAAGTTGAAAAATGTTTTAAGAAACTATTTTGAACTTAACGATGTCTCTAATAAAAAAATGATTCTTCTAGATAAAATACCATTTTTAGAAAGAAGAATCATAGAATTAGGTGTAGATGAATTATATAAGATAGCCTTAAGTATATATCCTCACTTGAAAAGCTTTCACAACCGTATGATTACATAAAAATTGGTGTTTTCATAATGTATAGAGAAAATAGTTTTTATGGATTCAAGGTAGATATATTTCGTGGTGTTTATTATCCATCTGATGATAGCTATTTATTAGCTGACTTCATTAAAAAAATGGAAGAAAACTATGATTATGGCCTTGATGTCGGATGTGGGTGCGGATTATTATCTCTATTGTTAGCTAAAATTTGTAAATATGTAGTGGCCATAGATATAAATCATTCAGCTGTAAAAAATACGTTACATAACATTAAGGAAAACCATCTATTGCACAAGATCTCAACAATACATGGAGATCTTGTGACTTCAATAAAAATAAAACCATTATTTGATATAGTAGTTTTTAATCCTCCATATTTGCCATATGATGAAGATGAGAACATTTTGCCTATAGAAGAGAGATGGGCTTGGTCTGGGGGGTTAGATGGTAGATTAATTATAGACCGCTTCATTGAAATAATTCCATATATCCTAAAATATCAAGGTGCAATACTAATAATACAATCATCCCTTTCTAATCCACAAAAAACCATAAATAAATTGGTCAAAATAGGGTTTAATGTAAATATCGTTTCCGAAAAAAGTTTCTTTTTCGAAAAAATATATCTATTGGAGGTAAAAAAGAAATGAGTTTTTCCGGAGTAAAATTTTATGTAATACTAGTTGAACCAGAAAACTCTGGTAATATTGGTTTTACATCAAGATTACTTATGAATTTTGATTTTGAAAATTTAGTTTTAGTAAACCCGAAATGTGATCTAAATGAAGCATACATTTATGCAGCTCACGCTAAAAAGATACTGGAAAAGGCTATTATAGTGAACAGTATAAAAGACGTTGAATGCATCGTTGATTTTCTTATTGGAACTACAAGTAAGCCTGGTCACGATTATAATGTTTCTAGAATGCCCATTACTCCTAAAATGTTAATTAAGAACTTATCTAATCTAAAAGGTAAGATAGGTATAATTTTTGGAAGAGAAAGTATAGGTCTAAAAAATGAAGAATTAGAATTATGTGATTTGATAGTAACTATACCTACAAGTGAAGCTTATTCAGCTCTTAATCTCAGCCACGCCGTTGCTATAATACTTTATGAGATCTTTACAAGCATTGATGGAAAAAGTTTTAAAGGATTTAGAGAAGCATCTCTCATTGAGAAGAAGAAACTTTTAGAATATTTTGAAAAAACTTTGGAAAAACTAAATTATCCACATCATCGTAGAAAAAGGGCACTGATAGTATTTAGACACATCATTGGGAGGACTTTTATTTCAGGTAGAGAAGCATTCACAATTATGGGTGTGTTTAGAAGAATACTAATTCAATTAGCAAAATGTAATGATATATAATTCTAACACTATGAAATTATTTCTGTGAGTAACGCTATTATTATTCCTCCGTATATCAATTTTCTTGCCAAGTACTTTTGAATATTCATACTCCACAATATTATTCCAATAATTATCATCGAGGTATAAGAAGCTCTTCCTATCATTATTGTAGTATCTTTAATTGTTGAAATTAACCATATTAGGTTTCTCTCAATACTTTGCATCCAATCATATATTATGTTCCTAAATTTTTCTTCTAAACTTTGTTTAAACAAGACAAAACTGCAAAAATTCATTTAGTTTTCCCCTTTTATCTTATATAGTAAATTATTTAAACCCTTGATCTTCTCCTAATAGCTGGATCTCTATCTAAAATTTTTTTAAATACATCTTCAAAACTTTCGTTTGGTGCCAATGGATACTTAAGATATATTCCTGTTCTACCAATTTCGTTACGTCTGCTTAGTACTCTTACTCTTTCTTTTATGATGTCTATGGACACACCAACCACTTTGGCTACATATGCTTCTCTTCCTATTACTGGTAGTTCAATGTGACCGTCTTCTGTAGGTTCAATTAATATAAGTTTTTTTGAAACTCCTGCTGTTCTTTTGTTACATATAACTTCTTCTAATGTGACTTCTCCACTAAATTTATAGAACTCTCTTTCTAATCTGCGCATTTCCATCATTGGAAACGTTATTACTATATTATCTTCCAGTTTAATATGAGCTTTAACAACATGAAGTGGTGTTGCTTGTGTTAGTTCTCTATTTTTTGGTTTCATTCCTTTATCATCAAAAATTGTTTCAATTCTATATGAGGATATTGTATATGGTATTAAGATATCTATGTCGCTTTTTTCATTTACATCGCCTCTGGCTAAGCTTCCATAAACTAAACATTTGATACCATTAGTTTCTAAGATTTCCATAATACTTTTTGCCTTGTCTCTAAGCTTTTTAAATAAATCCCAATGCTTGGTGTTATATATTATTCTTTTTTCATCTCCCTTAGTCATGATTTTCATATAAATCCATAAAAAAATTTATTTTATGGTTATTGTTAAGTTTTTGGTTGAAAAATATGAACAGTGAAGCAACAGGCTTTTTCATTTATTTATTGTCTTTTTGGGTGATATTTTTCATAGTATATAAGATTTTCAAATTGGAGAATTATGGAGTGGAATTTAAACCATATTTAACTATTTTATGTAAGACAAGGAAACTAAATAATTTGATTTCTAGAATTGCTTTAAGTATGAGAAGTTTCTGGAAAGTTTTATTTACAATTGGAATTTTTCTGGCTATTGGTGAGCTTTTTTTTATCACATCCTTTTTTGTTAGAAACATATTTTACTATTATTATAAAATTAGCGAGATTCAACCGGTAATCCCATTAATCCCAGGGTTAACTATATCTTTAAATGCATTACCTTATTTTATTGTAGCTGCTTTATTCATATTTATTTTCCATGAGTTCTCTCACGGAATATCTGCAAACATAGAAAACCTAAATGTGAAAAGTGTTGGCATAATTTTTGCAGTATTTATAGGTGGAGGTTTTGTGGAGCTAGATGAAGAAGAAATGAAGACTGCAAATTTCTTATCTAAATTAAGAATTTTAGCATCAGGTTCGACTATTAACCTTTTAACGGGGGTAATAGCATTATTTATGATTGCAAATTTCTCATACGTTATATATCCATTTTATGAGTTGCCTTCAGGGGTTACAGTCATAGAAGTTATTGAAGGTTCTCCTGCAAAAATCTATGGAATTAAATATGGTGATATATTATTTGGCATTGACGGTGTAAAGGTTAATGATGTTTATGATTTCACACATCTTCTAAATACAATTCCTGCAAATTCAACTATAGTTCTTAATACAAATCGTGGAGACATAGTTTTAATTGGTGGTGTTCACCCATATAACTATTCAAAGATCTTTATAGGTGTAAGAGTATTTAATTATTATCCTCCACGTTTTTCCATACCCTTTTTAGATCATTATTTTCCCTATCACTATTACAACTTTTTAAATTGGTTTGAAGTTATCTCGTTAAGCGCTGCATTAATAAATATGCTCCCCATACCTTTCTTTGATGGAGGACGTTTTTTTGAAGTTTTATTTAACCATAAAATCTTTATTTTAAGGAAGATTAATTTTATAGGACATAACATAAATATTGGGGAAATTTTATTAGAGGTTTTAAGAGGTATTTCGGTAATCCTTCTATTTTTAAACATTTCTCAATCTTTTCTATTAAATCAGATGATCTCTAGGTGATGATGATGATGAAATGTGAATACTGCAATAGACCTGCTGTATATTTTAAGCGTATTTCAGGTGTTGCATATTGCAAATCATGCTTTTTAAAATACCTTAAAGAGAAAGTTCGTTGGACAATAAATAATAAAAAACTTTTTGAACGAAGCGATAACATCCTTCTAGCTGTTTCAGGTGGGAAGGACAGCGTCGCTATGATGAAGATTGTTTCAGAAATTGAAAAAGAATATTCAAATGTTAATTTAACAGCCATTACTATAGATGAAGGTATAAAAGGTTATCGTGAAGAAGGTATAAAAATTGCTAAAAAATACTCTAAAATGCTTGGTGTAACGCATATAGTTTTTTCTTTCAAAGATTTTTATGGATATACATTAACAGAAATCATGGAGAAAGTGAAGAAAGCAGGTTCACCCTTTCATGCATGTACATATTGTGGTGTTCTAAGAAGAAAAATACTTAATGTAAAAGGTAGGGATATAGGTGCGACAAAAATAGCAACAGCACATAATCTTGATGATGAAGTACAAACAATATTGATGAATATCTTGCGTGGAGATATAGAGCGATTAATAAGAGCGACAAAAATAGAGCACTCTAAAGAAAAGGGGTTTATACCTAGGGTAAAACCAATGCAATATATACCTGAAAAAGAAATTGCGCTATATGTATATTATAATGGCATAGACATCTACTCTCAAGAATGTCCATTTTCGTCGTCTTCCCTTAGAAATGAATTGAGAACATTCTTAAACAATTATGAAGAAGAACATGGTGATGTAAAATTTTCCATAATATCTTCATTTGAAAAAATTTTAAGTTTATTGAAAGATGATTATAACATGATAAAAATAAATGCATGTAGATATTGTGGAGAGCCAACAACCAGAGATATATGCAGAGCTTGTGAGCTTTTGGAAGCTTTAAAGGTTTTTTAGGGGGGTGACAGCACGCTAATGTTTGGTGCCCCTCCTAAGCATTAGAAACTTCATGATACACTCATCCCCGTGAACCCATGAACGTGCATGTCCAGGCTTAGGGCCGCTCCATTCCTGACCTAACCCGGTTCGCCTGGTGAAGGTGATTCTCTTCCCCTCCAGGAAGTTTATCACCACCATGCACCCCATGGGACGAAGCTTCATTGCAATTCATGAAGCCTAATGCTTATTTGAGGCCCCGCACATCAGCTTCAGCCCGCCATATCGACCATTTGCGGTGCAGAAAAATTCTGCAAGGGTAGGCCGAGTCCCCCGCCTAGCTGTCACCCCCACATTTATATCTTTAAAACAATTTATTAATTTTATTTAACCATCAGCATACCAAGCGTTAATATAATACAATATTTTTAGTTTTTATATTAATTTGACAAAATAATGACCAATAAAATACAATAATACAGCCACTAATTTGTAGGCATTATGTTTAAAATTGTACTTAATTTAATTCTAATAGCCAAGCTTATAAATTTCCTTAATAATAGGAAACACCATAAGTAAATGTCTATCACTTTTCAACAAACTAGATTTGTTTTTAATCAGTTATATGAATCAATAAGATTGTATTACTAACGCCGGGGGCGGGATTTGAACCCGCGAGGGCTCGAAGAGCCCACAGGCTCTCAAGGCCTGCGCCTTAACCTGATTTAATAATCATTTAGTCCACTCGGCCACCCCGGCAGCTCTTTAATAGTAAATTGTTCAATTCTTAAAATAAAATTATTTCATTTTTGGATTAATAAATAATCATCTGTTGTTTCTCTCCGCATAAGAAGAAAGATAAATTAAACTATGGGTTTAAATAACATACTTATTGTGAACTAAATGGGCGGTTTCATATTTTTGGATCATAAAGCTGATGCGTATATAATGGCTTACGGTGATAACTTAAATGAAAGCTTTGAATATGCTGCTAAAGCCATGTTTGAAGTTATTACTGACACTTCTAAAGTAAACCCGATCATTAGTAAAAGGTTGCATATTACCAGCTTTGATTTATATTCACTACTATACTCTTGGCTGGAGGAATTATTATATATTTTCGATACAGAAGGAATTATATTCTCAAATTTTCATATTTCCAACATATCCAAATCCGATGATGGATTATACATTTTAGATGCCGATGCCTCTGGTGAGATTTTTAATCCATCTAAGCATCCTCGTAAAACTATAGTTAAAGCAATAACATATTACCAAATGGAGATAAAGGAGGAAGGTGGAAAAATAGTTTTAAAATTCGTATTAGACATATGATTAGTTATTGTAATGATGCAAAAATTTTTTAAAACAAAGTTAACGTTATATTTGGGTGAGTGCATGGTTAAAGTTGAGAGAATTAATGAATCTGTGTGGATTATACCTAAGGACTCCACACCAGGAATGCGTGTGCCAGGAGTAATATATGCTGATGAATACTTACTTCAAAAAATGAAAGAAGACAAAACTTTAGAACAATGCATAAATGTTGCTAAATTACCTGGTATATATAAATTTTCAATAGTTCTTCCTGATGGCCATGAAGGATATGGTTTCCCGATAGGAGGCGTCGCAGCTTTTGATGCTGAAGATGGAGTAGTTAGTCCCGGTGGTGTTGGTTATGATATTAATTGTGGTGTAAGATTGGTAAATACAAACTTAGATTATAATGATGTAAAAAATAAGATTTCAACATTAATTGAAACCATATTTAGAATGGTGCCCTCCGGTGTTGGTTCTCAAGGGAAACTCAGATTATCGTCATCACAGTTAAATGAAGTTTTAATGGAGGGGGCTCAGTGGGCTATTAGAAATGGTTACGGTTGGGAAAAGGATGGAAGTCATTGTGAAGCTTATGGAAGCTTAAATGGTGCTAACCCGGATAAAGTTTCAAGCAGGGCTAAATCCAGAGGAGCCCCACAATTGGGCACACTAGGTAGTGGGAACCATTTCTTAGAAATACAAATTGTTGATAAGATATATGATGAAAAAATAGCTAAGCTTTTTAACATAACACATAAAGGTCAAGTTACAATAATGATACACACAGGCTCACGTGGATTAGGTCATCAAGTATGCTCAGATTACCTATTACTTATGGAAAGAACTGCTGGAAAATATAATCTTAGATTCCCGGATAGAGAACTAGTCTATGCACCAGCAAAAAGTAGAGAAGCTGAAGATTACTTTTCCGCAATGGCATGCGCATCTAACTACGCATGGGCAAATAGACAACTAATACTTCACTGGGTTAGGCAATCATTTGAACAAGTCTTTAAACAATCCGCTGAATCCTTAGGAATGAATTTAATATATGATGTGGCGCACAATATAGCTAAGCTTGAAAAACATAAAGTTAATGGGGAATATCGTGAGGTTTATGTTCATAGAAAAGGTGCTACAAGGGCTTTTCCTGCAGGTCATCCTGAACTCCCACAAGAATACAAAGATGTGGGGCAACCAGTAATTCTACCAGGATCTATGGGTACAGCATCATACTTACTTTTAGGTCAACAAAAAGCCATGGAAATAAGTTTTGGATCAACCGCTCACGGTGCTGGTAGAATGCTTAGTCGTGCTCAAGCTTTTAAAAAATTTACAGCAAATGAAATAACAAGAAGATTATTGGATAAAGGAATAATAATAAGAGCCGCGAGCCAAGATGGCATCATAGAGGAGGCTCCAGAGGCATACAAAGATATAGATAGAGTTGCACAAGTTTCGCATAATGTTGGAATAGCTACACTTGTCGCACGACTTGTACCTATAGCTGTTGCAAAGGGATAAGGGTATTCATTATTTATAAAAATCTAAGACACCCTTATAAATAAAATACTTATATAATTTCCAAATGAGTATATAGTGTGTTTACACCAAAAAGAAGGAATGCATATTTAGGCATAGCTATACCAGCAAGCCTCATTTCAGATTCACTACATTTAAGAGAGAAAACCATTAAAGCTGGTATAATAGCGAGAGCTGCTGCTATTTTCAGAGTTGATGAAGTTATTATCTACATTGATAAGCATGGAGTTGAAAGAGAAGGAGAACTAATAAGTACCATACTGAGTTACTGTGAAACACCGCAATATTTACGTAGGCATATATATGCTTTTTCCACACTTTTGAAATACGCTGGACTTTTGCCACCTTTAAAAATTCCTTCCCACACAGTTCCAACAAAAATAGATGATATTAAAGATGAGTGTTTCAGAGAAGGTGTTGTCACAAAAGTTGAAAAAAACATTTCTTGGGTGGATATTGGGTTAGGAGAATATTATTCCATCCCAAGTAAATTATGTAAGGGCGATAGAGTTACTATAAAATGCTATAAAAAAGATGGAAAATTAAACATTTCATTGTCATCAAAAGATGAAGTAAATATTTATTGGGGTTATAAAGTTCAATATAATTATGATACTATAACGAGAGTTGTAGAGAAATTTAATGCAGATTTAATTATAGCTACATCAAGGTATGGAAACCCAATAAACAAAGTTGTAAATAATCTAAGTGAAAAAATAAGGAAAAGCAGAAGGGTACTAGTATTGTTTGGTGCTCCTAAAGAAGGGCTTTTTGAGATTTGTGAGAAATTTAACATAAAGTTGGAAGATGTTGCTGATTATATAATTAATTTTATTCCTTTTCAAGGTTGTGAAACTATTAGAACAGAAGAAGCTGTGATTTCAACTTTAAGCATACTAAATGCATTGTTTGATTTCTAAGTTATGTGAGGCAAAAAGTAAATATATATGCTCTTGTTTTACAATTTCCAGTTGAAAATAAGTATTTGGTGAGAGAATTGGGGCATAGAAGATACAGCGCACCGAGAAGAGGATCTTTAGCTTTTGTACCTAGGGCTAGGACTAAAAACATTGTTGCTAAAGTAAAATCTTGGCCTAAAAGTGAAGATAAAATTAGAATATTAGGCTTTGCAGGATATAAGGTTGGGATGACCCATGTTATTATGATTGAAGATCTCCCTGGGACCCCGATGTTTGGGAGAGAAATCGTTAAACCAGCAACCATTATAGAGACTCCTCCACTATATGTCGTTGGTTTAAGAACATATTCCAAGAACTCTGGAGCAATAATATCATCTACAGAGTTATGGGCAGAAAATCTTCCTAAAACATTAGAACGTGTGCTCACACTACCTAAAAATATTGATGTAAAATCTTTAATAAATAAAATAGAAACAAAATTATCAGAAGTAATTGAAATAAGATTAATTGTTTGCACTCAACCACATAAATCTGGAATAGGAAAAAAGACGCCTGAAATTTTTGAAATTAAAATTGATGGAGGAAATGTTAAGGAAAGATATGAGTTTGCTAAAAAACTTCTTGGTTCAGAAATAAATATTAAAGATATATTTAAAGAAGGCCAATATGTTGATGTTATCTCAGTTAGTAAAGGTAAGGGATTTCAAGGTGTTATAAAAAGGTATGGTGTA
>JAWBOZ010000006.1:0-15926 GCA_038825625.1 Methanomethylicia archaeon
ACCTATGGGTGGATTAGCATATTACACAAAGCCACCAACGGGAATAACTTCAGCCATGGAAGACCCCATACATGCATTGATATATATAATACTTTTAACAGTATTCTCAGTTATTTTCGCAATAATTTGGGTTCAAGCATCAGGTTTAAGCCCAAGGGATCAAGCTGAACAATTGGTTCAGTCTGGACTGCAAATACCTGGATTCAGAAGTTCACCAAAAATTGTGGAAAGTATTTTAGAGAGGTATATACCAACACTAACAATTATGAGTGGAATCATAGTTGCATTAATAGCTGCATTGGCGGATATACTTGGAGCAATAGGTTCCGGAATGGGGATACTGCTTGTTGTTGGTATATTGTATCAGTATTGGGGCATATTAACACAAGAACAAATAATGGAGTTTCACCCAATACTTAAGAGAATTGCTGGAGAAGAGTGAGAAAAATTTAATTTATTAAATTTAAACTTACTTAAATGTTATATAATGCTAATGGTTGGTGAGATAATTGTTGGATTGGATCGTGGATTCACTTATAAAAATTTTTGGACCATATAGAGAACCACCAATATCCACAATAACCGTTATTGGTATAAGCATGATGGTTGGTCTAATAACAATATTAGCCAATTACCTGTTATTAGATTTAGATAAGATTAGGAGACATACAGCTGAAATAAATGAGTGGAGGATGCAGATGAGGCAAGCAATGATTAGCAATGATAGGAAACAGATCGTGAAATTGAAAAAGAGGGAGGCATATATAAAGGGGTTGGAGGCTGAAGTAACTTCGCAAAGAATGAAGCCTACACTAATATTTATGATACCATTATGGATATTCTTCATGATTTTTGCAGCAGTGTTCAATACGGAATACGGATATGTAGCGGTAACTCCATTTTCAGTTCCATTTGCAGGTTATAAACTCAGTTTTGCATCATGGTATATAATATGTTCAATACTAATATTTCCCATACTACAAAAAATATTCAAATTAAGTTGAGGTGTTAAAGGTGAGGAGGACATCAAGAAATAAGAGAATTGTTTTAAGGAGGACCCCTGGAGGTAGGATCTCAATACGTTATGAAAAGAGAAGACCAAACATAGCAAAATGTGCATTATGTAAATCAACACTTAGGGGGGTGCCAAACCTGCCGCCAGTAAAAATCAGAAGTATTCCTAAAAGCTCTAAAAGGCCGAATAGACCTTATGGAGGATACCTTGATCATAAATGTTTAGAGAAATTTATAAAGGTAGCTGTTAGGGAGGGCAGGTATTGAAGAGTATAGTGATAGCGATAAGTGGTCCACCGGGATCTGGAAAAAGCACACATGCAAAAATCATTGCTGATAAGATTAATCTAAGATACTTCTCAACTGGGAAGCGTTTTAGGGAGATAGCTGAGAGAATGGGTTTAAAATTAAGTGAATTCCACAAAATTGCAGAGAAAGATCCAAAATATGATTTTGAAATAGATCAAATGACATTAAAGGAAGCTGAATGTGGAAATGTTGTATTGGATGGACATTTAACTGGATGGATAGCTAAAGATAAAGCAGATATAAAGATATATCTCACAGCACCAATAGAGGAGAGAGCTAAAAGGATAGCGAAGAGAGATGAGAAGAGCTTTGAAGAATCTTTAAAAGATATCATTTATAGGGAAAAGAGCAACCGAATGAGGTATAAGAAGTATTACGGAATAGATGTAAATGATATAAGCATATATGATGTTATACTAAATACTGGAAAATGGGATGTGGAAGACGTTTCATCAACACTAATTTATCTTATAAAGAAGTATTTGGAAAAGCGAAATTCTTTTTAACAAGTAATCAATTTGAAGAATGTATTAAATGGTGGTCTGAATGCCAGCCATAGAGATCGGTAGGATATGTGTAAAAACTAGGGGTAGAGAAGCTGGGAAGAAATGTGTAATTGTGGATATAATGGATGACAAATTTGCATTAATAACGGGGCCGAAGAGTTTAAATGGAGTGAAGAGAAGGAGAAGCAACATAAAGCACTTAGAGCCAACAGAGCTAAAAATAGATATAAAAGCTGGAGCCACAGATGAAGAAGTAATGGAAGAATTAAAGAAGCAAAACCTCCTAAAAATAATGATGGAAGAATTGAAGATAAAGATACCCTAAAACTACATAAATAAATCTATTTATCTATTTGTTAATAAGTTTATTTTGAGGGAGTTAACATGGAAAACGAGTTTTACCAGAAGAGAGAAATACTTATTAAAGAGGAGGAACCAATGAACCTAGAGTATGGGGTAGACCCATATAAGAGACCTATTGAGATGCATATAAGGTATGGTGTAGTAAATTTAGATAAAACTCCAGGACCCACAAGCCATGAAGTTACATCCTGGGTTAAAAGAATACTTAAAGTGAAGAGGGCGGGACATGCTGGGACCCTAGAACCATAAATGGTGGGGATATCCCAGAGTCTCTGGAATATTGCCTATTGCAATAGAGAATGCCACGAAGGCTATGGTAGCCATGATAAGAGCGCCAAAGGAGTATATATGTATAATGAGACTTCATGGAAATGTTGAAGAAGAAGAATTAAAAGAGGTATGTAAAGAATTTGTGGGTAAGATATATCAGAAGCCACCATTGAAATCCTCAGTGAAGAGGGTTGTTAGAATTAGAACCATATACTATATAGATATACTTGAAATTTCAGGTAGAGACGTGTTAATGAAGGTTGGATGTGAAGCTGGGACATATATAAGGAAATTATGTCATGACATTGGATTAGTGTTGGGTGTAAAAGCACATATGCAAGAATTGAGGAGAACTAGAAGTGGGATTTTTAAGGAGGATGAAACATTAACAACATTACATAGGCTTAAAGATGCATATGATGCATGGATTGAAGAAGGGAAGGAGGAGGAATTGAGGAAAATAATATTGCCAGTGGAAAAAGCTGTTGAGGGAATCCCGAAAATAACCATAAGAGATAGCGCTGTGGATGCCATATGTCATGGAGCAGATTTAGCTGCACCAGGAATACTAACAGTTGAGAGCAACATAAAGAGGGGAAACATCATAGCAATAATGACTAAGAGGGGGGAGCTAGTTGCTCTTGGAATAGCACAAAAAAGCAGTGAAGAGATATTGAATTCAGAGAAGGGGATAATGGTTGATGTTAGGAGAGTTATAATGGATAGAGGAGTCTACCCAAAAATGTGGAGATAAATAAATAAACTGTTATTAGTAAGATGAGTTAAGCCGGGGTAGCCTAGCTGGTAAGGCGCAGGCCTGGAGAGCCTGTGTCCCTCATGGGACTCGCGGGTTCAAATCCCGCCCCCGGCGCTAACCATTTAATTATTATTTGAACAAAATTAAATGTGGAATATGTATTGTCAATTTTTAAATTTCAATTTAACTCATTCTTATTTGTGGTGGGATGTGTTTGGAAAAAATTGACGTTGGTGTAATAGGTTGTGGCATGGTTCTTGAAATGTTTCATTTACCAGCAACCCGCAATATTCCATATATAAAGGTTAGAGCTTTGGCAGATGTAGACGAGAAGAGAATAATGCAAATCATAAGTAAGTTCGGTCTAGAAGATGTTAAAACATATATTGATTATCATCAACTTTTAATGGATGATTTGGATGCCGTTTGGATTTTCACACCTCATAATCTTCATGCCCGCATGATTGTGGATGCATTAAATAGTGGAAAACATGTTTTATGCGAGAAACCTCTCGCAACCTGTATGGAGGAAATTAAGGTTATCGAGAAAACTTTAAAGTATAATGAATCTCAAAATTTAATTCTCATGCCAGCCCACAATTTAATTTTTACTCCATGTTTTGAGAAGGCTGTGGAATATATTATAAAGGGTGAAATAGGGGAGATAAAGGAGATTTATAGTAAGGTAACTACAAATTTATTATTATATAGGGCTGTTACAGATTTTCGTTTCAAAACAAATAGTGGAGTCATTGAAGATTTAATTCCTCACACAATTTATTTATCACAGGATATATGTGGACCTATCACCAAGATAAAATCAATTAAACCTCACTTTAAAAGTAAAGCAGTAATAGAGGAGGTAGATATTGAAGTCGAATTTCAGAATAATGCTAAAGGCATACTTTCAGCTGCATGGTCAAATGGGATTCCAACATGTAAATTTGAAGTAAGGGGTAGTTTGGGATCATTATATATGGATTTATTTAGAGCCCCATATAATTTAATATTAATAAAAGATGGGGAGAGAAAAACTATCAATATGGGGTATCGCTTTACTCAATATTTTAGGATTTTCAATCATCCTTCATATGTAAATGAGCACATACACTTTGCCAATCTAATTAATGGGCTTGCAGAACCAAGAGTTGATGTTGAAAAGGGATTTGAAACTTGTAGAGCTCTTGATATGATTATTAGATCACTCTCTAATGGAAATTCCAATATAAGTTCTAATAATGAGAAGGTATCCATAGTTCGAGTGATTAATGATGTTGATGAGTCTATTAGGCGATCAATCAACCTTCTAGGAGGCTTAAAAATACAAAGGGATTCTAAGGTAGTTATTAAGCCAAACATATGCTTTTGGAAGAATACTGATGGAATGATAATAACGGATCCACGAATACTAGAATCAGTTTTAAAAATGGTTAGAGAATATACAAGTAAAATAATTGTTGTGGAATCAGACAATAATTCTGGAACTGCTGAAAAAAGGGTTAAGAAAAGTGGGATTATGGATATTATAGAGGAAAATGATGCAGAATTTATAAATTTAAGTCGAGATGAAAATGAAGAACATGATGTTGCAGGTTTTAAAATACACATACCAAAAACAGTTTTAAATGCTGAATATTTCATTAATATCCCAAAAATTAAGACATGTGGAGTAGAAAACTTGGTGATATCCATAGCTATGAAAAATATGTTTGGGGTTTTAAGCGATAAAAAGAAGATGGAATTCCACAAAAGGATAATGGAAATAATATTATATGTAAACAAGATTGTTCGACAAGACCTAATAATAGTTGATGGGATAATTGGTATGGAGGGGCTGGGCCCAGTGCTTGGAAAACCAGTTAAACTCGATCTAATAGTTTCAGGATTCAACCCTGTAACTATCGATTCAGTATGTTGTAGAATCATGGACATAAATCCATATGCTGTTGAAACTTTGTGGAGAGCATATAAAATGGGTATGGGAGAAATAAATCTAGAGAATATAAGTGTTTTAGGGGAGAATATAGATTATGTTAAAAGGAAGTTTTCTAGACCAAGATTTGTAACAAACAATATAATTGGAGCCTTAAGAGCCGCATTTAAAACATATTTTTAAATGAAGATGTTTTATTAAACATTCTAAACGTATTAGAGTTTTGAGGTAATATCTTTTAAAACCCTTATAGGTTCGTAGATGATTTCAATATTATAATGTTCATTTAGATTTGATAATATGTTTCCCCTTAAATTATTATCCAAAGCTTCAAGTGGATATACCCCTACACTCCTGATATTTTGAAAAACTTCAATTAAAGCTGAAGCAACTGCCGCAGCGGAAAATGCTGTGGGAGTGGCCACAATATTATTGTTGAGAAGTTTCCTTAAATTTGGAGGTAAAGCATGAATTCTGGCAATAGATTTTTCAAACCCCTTAATCCCAATAGCTTCAACGGATACTGCAATTAACATTTCATCTAAGGCGTAAAGATGATCTATTGGGCTATACCCATTAAATTCCTTTGATAATCTATATAAAACTTTAATTGGAGTAATAGACTTTCTTTCAACTTTAATAGCATCATTTCTAAACAATCCTAAGTTGTATAGCCCTTTAACAAATTCCACTTCAGACCCACCGGATTTTAAATCTAATCTCTTGAGTTCAATGTAATTTGGAATTGTAGTGATCTCATCACCATAGATTAAATATGTCCTTCTCTTACCAATAGGGCTTGGAAAATTATAGTCTTCCATACTTCCTAATGGCTCTTCAATTTTAAACCTACCATTATCGTATACTATTGGGGGAGATGCAAAATGTTCTATGGTTAAATATGGGGACCATGACCATACACGCCAATATGGCATCTGATCTTCTACTAATCGTATTTTCAAGACATCAATTTCTTCTAAAACATCTGAACACCACTTAGCCATTAGATTTGTTAATCCTGGGGAGACCCCAGCATTAATAATTGCAGTTAAACCTTCTCTAACAAAATCGTTGTGTAAAGATAACTGTTCAGCTTTGCCATAATTATTTGAGGCTAAGTCTAAATAATTTGCACCAACGTCTAAACAAGATTTCATAATTTTAATGTTAAATTTTGGTAGAGAAGCATTAACAACTATATCAGCATTCTTAGCAAACTTTTTAATTTCAGATTCCTTAGATGCATCCAGTTTTTCAAAGGTAACACTTGTAAGTATTGTACTGCAATCTTTAAAGGAATTCTTCACATTACTTATGTTTTTATCACAGCAAATTAATTTGGAAACAACTCCACTAGAAAACAACATTTTACATATATTTGTGCCTACTAAGCCTAAACCTATTATTAGAACCTTCATAGCAATCCCCAAAAACGTTATAAACGTGTTGCAATTGGATGTTTGTGGGCGGGCAAATAGAAAGAAAGATTATGGAAAATATAAATTTTTCCCCATTAAAATTAATAGTAAGGTTAAAAAAAGTAAAATTAAAAACTTAATTATTTAGAAATAATTTTCTAATGGATTTTATACATTCATCAAATAAACTTTCAAAATTTAATTCTAAAAGCATTTTTGAAATTATATTGGGATTAGCTTTTGTTGCGACATGTTTAGGTCTCGCCCAGCATCCTATACTTGCACTAACATAATCATCCCCTTGAATAGAATATTCATAGAAGCCAAGCTTTCTAGATAGGGATACTATTTCATCCTTATCAAAACTTATTAAGGGTCTAATGACTGGAAGTTCAGAATAAGAATCTAAAATCATTAGATTTTGAGAGGTTTGAGAAGCAACTTGCCCTAAAGATTCTCCTGTAACAATAGCCCATGCACCTAGATTTTTAGCTAAATAATTGGCTACTTTATACATCATGATTTTACATAATATACAAGTATATTTGCCACTTTTTCCAGAAATTTCTTGAAGCCATTTATAATGATCATAAATATAAGTAGACAGATCTTCACCAGTATGCCAATAATTAATTCTCTTAACAATATTAGCTAGATTTTTTAATCTATATTCATAATTCATATCAGCATATAGAATTATAACTGGACAGCCACGCTTCATCATAAGCCAAGAAGCTACAGGAGAATCAATACCGCTAGAAACTAAACAAATTACTCTACCAGAGGTCCCTAATGGAATGCCACGTAAACCATTATATTTATCATAGTAAATGTAACATTCATTATTTCTAACTTCAACATACAATGTTCTTTCAGGATTACCTAAGGAAACTTTCAATCCAGTCTTCTCTTTAATTATAGAGCCAAGCTTATTTTCAAGATCTTTACTGGTGAAATCATGTTGACCACTCCTCCTAACCCTCACAGCAAAGGTATTTACACCATGAAAAAACTCAGCACAATTTTGATAGATGAAATTTTCAAGTTCATACAAATTCACATACATGTATGGTGAATAATATGCTACACCAAAAATTCTACTTAGAACACTTAATGATTTTTCAATATCCTCAGTTTCGATGAAGATCCTAGACCATCTATGCATAATCTTATACTTCAAACCTTCACGTTCCATTCCTATAACAATGTTTTTCATTAACTTTCTAACATAGCTACGCCTAACGAAATCTGATTTAAGAGCTATTTCACCATAAGCAACCAATATGCCACTCCACAAAGAGAAACACCCCGAGAATTCCCATATAAAGATAAATAAATCATAAATTAAAAAGTAAATCTTAAAAACAAAGGGAAAATAAAACTATTCATGAAAGAATTAGAAATGGAATTAGAAAGACTGGTGTCGATACCAGGGATCTCTGGACATGAAGACGAGGTTAGAAGCCATATTGCTGAGAAAGTAAAGGAAATAGTTGGCAAAGAAAATGTTTCAATAGATAGTATTGGAAATTTAGTAGCAAAAGTTGGTGAAAATGGTAGAAGAATAGCATTAATAGCTCATATGGATGAGCTTGGCTTAATGGTGACTAAAATAGAAAATGATGGTAAAATAGCCTTCTCAAAGCTTGGGGGGATCCAAGATACTCTTCTACCCGGAACATTCTGGGAAATAATAACTGAAAGAGGTAGGGTTAATGGAATTATAGGAATGCTTCCACCACACCTTACAGTGGAAGAAACTGCAAAGATAATACCATGGCATCAACTTAGGATAGATATAGGTGTGAATAGTAAAATAGAAGCAGAAAATATGGGAGTAAAGGTATTAGATCCCATAGTTCCTAAAAAGATGTATATAAAATTGGCAAACAACAATGTGTCAGCAAGGGCATTAGATGATAGGTTTGGATGCATGGCATTGATAAAAACTTTAGAAAACATTATAAATGAAAAACTAAAGTTAAAAGATGAAATATATTTTGTTTGGTCAGTTCAAGAGGAAATAGGTTTGAGGGGAGCGAGGGTAATAGCAAATCAAATAAATCCACAAATAACCATAGCTGTAGACAGCTTCCCATGTTGTTCCACATTAACTGGAGATGTGCAACTTGGGAAAGGCCCAGTAATAAGAGCTATTGATAGAAGCTCCATATCAAATATGGATTTAATAAGATACACAATAAGCATAGCACAAGAACAAAATATACCAATACAAATAGGGGTGACTGGAGGGGGAAATGATGGATCAGTATGCCAAGAAAGGGGAAGTAAATTAATAGCGATAGGAGTACCTATGAAATATTCACATTCATTAGTAGAAACAATAAATTTAAATGACCTGGAAAAACTCATTCAAATACTTACAGAAAACTTAAGAAATATTCATATGTACCAAGCATAGAGAAAACTAAATAAACAAAAATTAACAGTATATTTGTAGCCGGGGTAGCTCAGACTGGGAGAGCATCCGGCTGAAGACCGGACTGCCGTGGGTTCAAATCCCACCCCCGGCACCAATCATATACTTTAAACTGAACACATTTCTTATATAGAATAAGGGTGAATCACAAAATTAAACATAAAAATATAGGGGTATTTTAATGGTTGCGCTAAGTACTCTATAGTTTTCCTATTCTGTATAGTGTTGTTCCGCAGACTACGCATTTACCACGTAGTGCGGGCCTGCCATTCTTTAAAGTCACTTGTTCCACTCCAGTCATTACCCTTTTAGCTTTGCATTTTACACAATATGCTTCTACCAAGGTGATCATTACTTATATTGCTTTTTTCCTTAAAAGGATTTTGCTTGCATAAAATTGAAAAATATTAAATTGTGGAGAGAGAATTTTGAAATATGTATGCTAAAATTGTTAAAATGGTTGATTTTATGGAATAAGTTGAATAGTATTTGCTATTCATGGTATTAGGATAAGAATGATTGGGGCGAAGACTTCTGCCACTAATGACATCACTGTTATCATTGTATTTAGTGAGGGGCCTGCCGTATCTTTAAATGGGTCTCCTACGGTATCACCTGTTACAGCTGCTTTATGAGCTTCTGAGCCTTTTCCTCCGAAAGCTCCAGATTCTATATACTTTTTAGCATTATCCCAAAGCCCACCAGAATTAGCCATAAGTAGAGCAAATATTATTCCAGTAATTATGCTCCCTGCTAGGAAACTTGCTAGAGCTTCCTTCCCTAAGAATATTAGCGTTAAAACTGGGGCTATTATTGCCAGTGAGCATGGCAGAATTAATTCTTTTAAAGCACCTTTAGTTGATATATCTACACATTTAGCGTAATCTGGTTTCGACTTACCATCTATTAACCCTGGGATCTCTTTAAATTGACGTCTGATCTCCTCAATCATCCTTTCGGAATTTCTACCAACAGCTAAGATTAGTAGTGCTGAGAGTAGTGGGGGCATCATCCCTCCCAAGAATAATCCAGCAATAACTTCAGGTTTCATTAAATTTAAAAGATTTATATCCACAGATTTAGAGTAGGCTGCAAACAATGCCAGTACTGTTAATGCTGCAGCACCTATGGCAAACCCCTTTGTAATAGCTTTTGTAGTATTACCTGCAGCATCCAATTTATCTAATACTTCAATCACCTCTTCACTTAATCCAGATTGTTCAGCAATTCCTTTAGCATTATCTGATACAGGCCCATATGCATCAGCAGAGATAGTCATACCCACAGTTGCAAGCATACCTACAGCTGATATTGAGATCCCATAAAATGGATCTATACCAAATTGAGCTGAAAGGTACCATGCAGCTAATGTGGCAATACATATACCTATTATAGGTGGAACTATACTGATTAATCCATAGGAGAATCCTGTTAAGATATTTATGGCGGCGCCAGTTGTTGAAGCTTCAGCCACTTTTTGAGCAGGTATCCTATCTATAGATGTGAAATAGTCTGATGTAATCCCAATGACCACACCTGCAATAAGACCTGCAACTGTTGGCAGGAAAACTCCAAGCCATCTATCACCCAATCCAGAATAATATGTAACTATTAGGAGGAGAATGGCAAATATGATCCATGTTGAAAAAGACCCTCTATTTAATGCTACACCTGGATTATTCTTTATACTTTGCCTAACAACTAATACACCTAATATTGATGTTAGAAGACCTATAGCAGCTATTATGATTGGAAGTGTTATCAAAGTGTTTTCAGCCAGTTCTGCACCAATAAGCATTGTTGCCACAATGCTTGCAATATAGGAATCTATTAGATCAGCACCCATACCAGCTACATCACCAACATTATCACCAACATTATCAGCGATAACTGCTGGGTTACGTGGATCATCCTCCGGAATACCTATTTCAACCTTACCCACAAGATCTGCACTAATATCAGCCGTCTTGGTATATATTCCTCCACCAGCTTTAGCGAAAAGTGCTAGAGCACTCGCCCCAAAGCTGAAACCTAAAACTATGATTGAAGCATCTTCAGGCATCCAACCGAAAATATTATTATAAATATAGAAGAGGGAGCTTATACCAAGTAATGCCAAACCAACAATAAATAACCCCATAATAGCTCCCCCATAGAAGGCTACTGGAAAAGCCTTCCTTAACCCTTGTGTTGCAGCATTAGTTGTTCTAACATTAGCTTCCACAGCAGCTATCATACCAATATAAGCAGCAAGAGTTGAAGAGAGGGAGCCAAAAATATAGGCAATGGATATGCTGACGCCATAATATATGTTTTTTGGTGAAATAGAATATATGATTCCAAGAATAATTGCCATTAAAATTACAAAGAAAATTAAGGTTTGATTTTGCCTTTTAAGATAAGCTTTTGCACCATCCTTTATGGAATTAGCTATCTCCCTCATTCTATCATTACCACTATCCTGCTTAACAATATACCAATATAAATAATAAGCCAATAATATGGAAAATAAACCAATGATGGGAGCGAAATAGAACCACATTATAGACACCCTTAAACCCTTTATATAGCTAAAATAAGGATAACATTAATTATATTTATAGATTTTCCGTAAATAGGTGTATATTTATGAGGGAACTTCCAAATTGAGGGAAAATTTTACAGTTTGGGTGAATAAAATGAGATCTGTATGGAGACATAAAGTCCTATTACTATCAAATGTTGAGTATATGGCAATATATTTATGTAGATATAATTTACCACCATTAATTCCAATTTTAATGAAAATTTTCCAGATGACCCATGGGGATGCGGGAACCCTGGTTTCAATAAGCTTAATTTCATATACCATGATGTTATTCCCATCAGGACTTATTGGAGATACAATAAATCCTAAAAGGGTTTTGATTTTTGGTGCAGGGATTTCTGCAATATCAAATTTTGCATTCACTTTAACACAAGACCTAAAAACAGCTTTAATTATTCAATTTATCAATGGATTAGGTCAAGGAATGATATGGGGACCATTAACACGTATAGTATCAAATCATTATCTAAGTGGCAAGATTGAATTGGCTATGAGTGCTTTATTGTTCTCCTCCAATATAGGTCCAATGATAGCATATGTATTCTCCAGCTACATAGCAACAGAATACGGTTGGAAAACGGCCTTCATATATCCCTCAATAATTCTAACAACAATAACGTTCATGTTTTGGATTCTAATAAAAGAGTCCTCAAATAATTTAAGATATATGAATAATAGGGTTTCAATAATTAAGGGAACTCTAAGCTTGATAATAACAAATAGAAATATATGGCTGATGGCAATTGCCTATGCATGTTATATGTTTATTTATAGAAGCTTACTTACATGGCTCCCCACATACTTAATGGAAGTTATGGGGGTAACATTATATCAAGCATCTATTATTGGAGGCTTACCTACCTTAACAGGAACCATAACAATGTTTTTAGGGGCATGGTTAACTGACAAGAATCGTAACATCAAATATAAATTAATTATAATAGTATCATTCGCCATATCAATACCATTATTATGGAGCCTACAATTAACATTGAATAAAGGTCTAAATATAATTACGTTATGCTTAATCTTTGCTTCTTTAAATCTTGGGAGCAGTCTATATTTTGCATATACACCTAAATATTTTTCAAAGGAGATTGTGGGAGCGGCTTCAGGATTTATTGATTGCATAGCATATATTGGGAGCTCCATAGGAGTTTTAATCATTGGAATAATTTATGACATATTTCTATCCTATAACCCAGCATTCACATTATTAGCATTAATTGCCATTATTGGAACGATTATAGCCATAATAATCCCACAATAATTATTTACAAATATTTCATATAAACAATGAAGTTATTCAACACCATAGAATCCATAAAGTAAAAGCAGTATTCCCAACCCAGCAATCACCATAGAATTTATGAGGGATAAATCATGAATAATCCATGATAAAGTGATCATAGTCCCAAACAATCCACCTGCACAAGTTAAAAGTATTTTACTTTTAAACGATTTATACTTCAACGCATAAAATATCATTACCACTGATATGCTGGAGACTAAACCATATATAATTTGCAGCATAAAGTCTTTAGAGAGGAATATTGTTGATAAGATCCAAGTTGATAGAGAGAAAGCTCCCAAGAGAATTAATATGTCACTCAATTTATCATTCCTACTTGACACATTAAACACTTGATTAAGAGTAAATTTATCCTTTTCCTATGGAATAAATGAGTTTACCATAACCATCAATACTAAACCTGTAATTCAGCTTTCTTAATACAGCCCATATGGTTGCAGTATTACTGGAAACCACAGGTTTACCGGTAATGCTCTCTAAATGTTCAATTAAATTTAATGTTGGTAGATTGGTGCAGCTTATAAAAATGGCATCAGAATCATTATAGTCAAGCTTTAAAACCAATTCGACCAATTTATCGGAAGTAACTCTACCTATATCTAAATTGTTTACTAGATTTAGGGATTTTAAATCCAAAACTTCAAATCCATTCTTCATTAGAAAAGACTTTTCCAATATATTCAATTCATCAATATATGGGGTAGCAACAGAGATTCTTTGAGCATTAAGAAACCTTAATGCATTAACAACGGCGCCAGAAGTTGAAATAGCTGGTTTACCACCAATCTTCTCAATACGTTCTTCAATAAGCTTATCGTGACCTAAACCTCTAAATAAACTGCCAGTGGTACAACCATAAACTATTAAATCAACATCCGCATCTAAAATTTTAAAAACTTCATCATCAATGAGGGATTCCATTAAACTCAACTCTTCAACAGTAACCTTACGAAGCCTTAAACGAGCTGTATGTATAGAGAAATTTTCAGGGAAGAAATTGTGGAATTCAGTTTCCATAGTAGTATTGGATGAAGGTATGATGAGACCAATCCTAAAAAACCTGTTTAACATAAATACCAATTAAAATTTAAAAATGAAATCTAAAATAAATATATTGGGGCGATGACTGATCAGAGTTAAAATGATTAATGATCAAAAGGCATTAGAAGGAGCCCCAAACATGCGGCGGTCGTCCAGCCTGGTCTAGGACCCGAGTCTCCCAAGCTCGTGATCCCGGGTTCAAATCCCGGCCGCCGCATCAATAGAAGCAATAAGTATATATCTATTAAAATAGAATTGTTCAATTGATAAATGGTGGAACAAGTGTATGAAGATATGAGTAGGGATAAATTTATAAATAAATTGATGAACCTGAAAAATTCATTAATAAAAGTTCAATTAGTTGATGGAAGCATAATTATAGGCAAACTTGTTGGAATAGACCCAGATTACCTAAACATGATACTGGAGGAACCGGCAAAAGAGGAGGGCAGTACACAAGAGAATATTCTAATCCCAGGTTCCTCCATAAGTTATGTAAAGTGGGTGAAGACGGTGAAGAGGAGAGAGAATTTAGAGAAGAATGTACTCTCATTACTTCAAAGGGAACCGAATTTAACAAAAGAGGAATTAGCTAGAATATTAAATACAGATGTAAACAATGTTGAAAAAGTTATAAGGAGTTTAAAGAGGAAGGGACTTATAAATTACCCATCAGATAAAAGGTGATAGTTGTTAGAATTGAAAATAAATATAGTCCCAATAGCATTTGAAAGTCTTGGAGTAAGGTCAATGTGCACATATATTGAAACACCTGACATTAGGATACTTATAGATCCAGGCGTAGCATTGGGTTTAAGATACGGCAAACATCCTCATCCAAGAGAATATAAGAGTTTAATGGAAGCTAGAAGGAAAATTTACGAAGCTTCAGAGAAAGCTGAAGTTATAATTATTACACACTATCACACAGATCATTATACACCATTAAAGATACTTGATTACCTATGGATATGGAGCGAACCAGAACGTGTAGAGAAAATTTATGAGGGGAAAAGAGTTTTCATAAAGGATTATAGGAATAATATAAATTTCAATCAGATGAGAAGAGGATGGATTTTTTGGAAGCTATTAAATAAAATAGATTGTGAAACAGGAATAGCTGATGGGAAGATTATGAAATTTAATGGAACAGAAATATTAATAAGCAATCCAGTACCACATGGAGAAATAAGATCCAAACTGGGCTATGTATTAATGGTTAAAATAACATTTGAGGAAGAAAACATTCTATATACATCAGATATACAAGGGCCGCAAAGCGAGGAAATCACGCATCAAATAATATCATTAAAACCAAAATTCATAATAATTGGGGGTCCAGCTACATATGTAACTACATCAATAATGAATATTGAAGAAACTATAAATAACATTACAAAACTTAAAGAGATCACAACAAGAATAATCTTAGATCACCATATTCTAAGGGATAAGAATTGGAAGAAATACTTTAATAAAATTAAAGAAAAAGTGGAGAAAAAGGATAAAATACAAACAGCAGCAGAGTATCTGGGAAAAAGAAATAAAACACTTGAATGCATAAGAGATAAACTATATGAGAGGGAAGAGCCTTCAAAAGAATTCATGAAATGGTGCAAAGCAATAAATAAACATCATGGAAAAGAGCCACCACCAATATAAGTTTCAATGTTGAGAAGCCCAATGATACAGCTGTCAAATTGGATTATGTGATTATAAATAAAGGATATGTTTCATCAATCTATATGTAGTTATAATTTCAATACTAGAATTATTTAAAAGAAAGAGTGTAGATCAAGTTAATGTTTATTTTTGATTTTCAAGTAAAATTTTTATGTTCTTTCTCTCCACATGAACATTTATATTGATGGCTGTTGATATTCTGCCTTTATCTTCAGAATAAAAAATTGTATCCGACCCCTTTTCAAATATAAATTTGTATGCATACCCATTTTTCTCATAATCTTTATCATCCA